>JBDNGI010000152.1:0-4583 GCA_041689345.1 Halanaerobiales bacterium | reverse complement strand
TAAATGACCGGGTTTCAGTTTAATCTCAAATTCATTCTCCCAACCAGCAATTAAGGCATCTTTCAATTGTTCATATGTTAACCTAGAAGCAGTTTCCCAATTTAAAGCAGTAGCCTGTTTTAGAAAACGCTTTTTCAACCTCTCCTTAACTTTTTCACCAGGTATCTTTAATACATTGTAGAGTATATCAGGGTTGATATTAAAGGGTATTGAACCATGTTGAAGGATTATACCCTCTTTTCTAGTCTGTGCACTACCTACCAGTTTTTTATCTTCAATTACTACCTCATACCAGGAATGGGCATCAAAACAGGCTGAAGAAAATCCTTTGGGAGCCTTTCTATTGTTGTCTACCGCTTTTAATTCAACCCCTAACCCAAGAAAGCGGAGAGCAGAAATTATCCCTTTACTGATAATTTTATAACTTTCCAAAATACTTTTAGGTAAATACGCTAATTTTTCACTAACAACTATACTATATGTGAGTTCATCATCATGGAGTATAGCCCTACCCCCTGTTAAACGTCTTACAATATCTATATTATTCTCTTTACAAACTTCTTTATCTACAGTCTCCTGGATCTGTTGAAAATACCCTAAGGTAAGCCCTGGGGGTGACCACCGATAAAAACGAATTGTGGGAGGAACCAAGCCGGCCCGATGAGCCTCCATAACAGCCTCATCAACAGCCATATTATAATATGCATCATTAGTTTCAGTATCTAATAATCTCCATTCCATAATATCATCCTCATTGTTAAAAAGATACTATCTATACTCTCAATACCTTATCGAGTATAAGATCTGCAAGTTCTATTTTTTCCATCTCTGCAATATTTTCAACCGTATTTTTAGTAATAAAGGTAACTTCATTTTTATCACTTGCAAAAGCAGATACATCATTTGCTATAATCATATCTAAATTTTTTTTATTTAATTTTTCCTTAGCATTAATTATTAAATCCTGACTCTCAACAGCAAAACCCACAACTATTTGACCAGTTTTTTTATTTTTCCCCAGTTCAGCAAGGATATCATTATTTGAAACTAGTTCTAAACTCAAACCATCTTTTAACTTTTTCTTTATTTTCTCCTTATAATAGCATAAAGGCCTATAATCAGCTACTGCAGCTGTCATGATAATAATATCCTGAAAGCTAGAATTACTAATTGTTTCTCGATACATCTCCTCTGTTCTTTCCACCTGAATCACTTTAATACCAGCTGGTATATCTAAATTACTAGGACCAGTGACTAAAGTAACTTCTGCCCCCCTATATTTAACAGCTTTTGCTATTGCATAACCCATTTTTCCAGTCGAATAATTACTTAAAAATCTTACCGGATCCAATGGTTCCCTAGTAGGTCCAGCTGTTATAAGAATTCTCTTATCCTGATAATCTTTTTTAGTAAAATAACTAATTATATTTTCAACAAGTTCTACAGGTTCAGGCAGCCTTCCTTTGCCGGTAGTACCACAGGCTAAATAGCCAGAGTCTGGTTCAATTATCTTATAACCCTTTTCTTTCAGATATGAAATATTATCCTGCAAAATTGGATTAGTATACATATTGACATTCATGGAAGGGGCAAGAAAAACAGGGGCTTTTGTGGCCATTATTATCGTACTAAGCAGATCATCAGCAATACCATTAGCAAGTTTACCAATAAAATTTGCAGTTACAGGCCCAATCAGACATAGATCAGCCTTTTCTGCCAGTGAAATATGTTTTACATCATAATTAACTGCTGTTGTAAAAAGGTCAACATTAACAGGATTATGGGTAATGTTTTGGAAAGTAAGAGGAGTTACAAATTTTGTGCCCCCTTTAGTCATAACGGTATTTACTGAAAACCCTTTTTTAACCAATCTACTAGCCACATCCACCATTTTATAAGCTGCAATCCCACCTGTTATCCCAAGTAGAATATTACCCTTCAAAATAACTCCTCCTTAATTTTGCTATATATTTTAAGATTATGATAGAAAAAAATTATTCTTAGTGAGTATTTATTAATTAGGTGATTTAATATTACCATTATCAACATCAGTCACATTATTTTTTTCATCAAGAAATATAACAACCGGCTGCCAATCTACTAATTCCTTTCTATTAAGAAAAACATATGACATAATAATTACCTCATCCCCAGTTTGGGCTAAACGGGCTGCTGCCCCATTTAGACATATGATCTTTGAACCACGAGCACCAGGGATCACATAAGTTTCAAACCTGGCCCCATTATTTTTATTAACAACCTGTACTTTTTCATTAGATAATATATCAGCCAGATCCATTATATCCTGATCAATAGTTATACTTCCCTGATATTCAAGGTTAGCCTCTGTAACCCTCGCACAATGTAATTTAGCTTTCAACATATTTCTCAGCATAATACACCGGATAGATCCGGTCTTCACCCCCAAATTAAGGTTTTTATATATTTATAACCATATTATCTATAAGTCTTGTTACACCGATATAGACCGCTAAAGCCACTAATACCCTGTCTTCAATAGACTGGATATCTTCCAGGGTTTCGGGATCAACAATCGCTATATAATCAATTCTTGCCAGTGGTTGTCTTTCTATCATGTCAACTATTTCTTTTTTTATTTTATTGACATCCTTAAGTTGTCTATTAAGAATTAATTCTTTTGCCTTTAATAATGAGCGATTTAATATCGTTGCCTGTTTGCGCTCTTCAGTATTAAGATACTTGTTGCGGGAACTTAAAGCCAGGCCATCTTCCTCTCGTACAATGGATATACCCCTAACCTCTATTGGGATATTTAAATCTTTAACCATTCTCCTAATAACCATTAATTGCTGATAATCTTTTTCCCCAAAATATGCTGTATTAGGTTGGATGATATTAAATAACTTAGTTACTACAGTAGTTACTCCCTTAAAATGTCCTGGCCTAGAACTTCCACATAATTTTTCGGATATACCATTAACGATAACATAACTATTATAACCTTCAGGATACATTTCTGTAGTATCTGGAGAAAAAATACAGTCGACATCTAATGCTCGCAGTTTTGCATCATCACTTTCCAGGTCTCTAGGATAACTGTCATAATCTTCTTCAGGTCCAAACTGAGTAGGATTAACAAAAATACTTACCACAACAAAATCATTTTCTTGAACTGCTTTGCTGACCAGACTTAAATGTCCTTTATGCAAAAAACCCATAGTAGGAACAAGACCTATTCTTTTACCAGCTTTTTTAGCCCGCCCTACCGCTTGATGAAGATCTTTAATTGTATTATAAATATTCATCTTTCTCTAACTCCTTTTTCACCTCTTCAATAGTCTGTGGATTCATATGATAACTTTCCTCATCATTGGGAAATTGATTATTAGTAATATCATTTATATATTTTTTTATATCTTTTGTTATTATCTGATTCAAATTAGAATAATTCCGAATAAATTTTGGTTTAAAATCCTGGTCATATCCCAACAAATCATGAAATACTAAGACCTGACCATCACAATAAAACCCGGCTCCAATACCAATTGTAGGAATATCAAGTTTTTCAGAAACCAATTTAGCCAGTTCAAGAGGGATTGTTTCCAAAACTATTGCAAATACCCCGGAATCCTGTAATACAAGGGCATCTTCAATTAATTTTATAGCCTGTTCTTTACCTTTAGCCTGTACCCGATATCCACCCAGTTGATGAACTGATTGAGGTGTAAGACCAAGGTGGCCCATTACCGGAATACCTGTATCTACAATTGCCTTTATCTGTGGGGCAACATTTTTTCCACCTTCGAGTTTGACCGCTCCTGCACCTGCTTCTTTCATAATTCTACCAGCATTTTTTAGGGCTTCTTCTTTACTTATTTGATATGACATAAAAGGTAAATCTGTAACAATCAAGGCTCTTTTCGATCCCCGTCTTACCATAGTAGTATGATAAACCATATCATCAACACTAACTGCCAAAGTATCTTCTCTGCCCTGTATTACCATACCTAACGAATCCCCAACCAAAATAATATCAACTCCTGCCTGATCAACAAACCTTGCTGAGTAAAAATCATAAGCAGTAAGCATTGAAATTCTTTTGTCTGACTTTTTTAAAGCAATAATATCATTTATTGTAATTCTACCCATATTAATCTCCCTCACATTTTAATTTGTTAATATTTTAATTCTTCCTGAATAAATGGTTCTAACGGCCACCTACTATGTTCAAAAATAATTGTTTTTTCGCTTACTGCTAACAGTGAAAATTAATACAGTTAAAAATTAACTACTCTTAAACCTCTGTCTTCAGCCTATTTAGATAAAATTTGGCTAAAAATATATACAAAAACTCCTGCCTGAAATATCGGGCAGGAGAGAAAAATAAAATTAATTTATTCATAATGGAATAAACTAATTTTCCCTTATTATTATCTCCCGTCCCAGTAATCATCCAAGCGGTATGAAATATAAGTAAAATTTATATTAAAAATCAGACCCTATCTACCCTTACCTTAACACCAAAGGTAACTGGAATAGATAAAAAGCAGAGTAGATTAGCAAGCCTTGAATAACTTTATAATATTTTTAAAAAAACATCT
>JBDNGI010000151.1:0-3022 GCA_041689345.1 Halanaerobiales bacterium | reverse complement strand
CATTTATTTATTTCCTCCTTTCATTTTTAATATTCTATTTCCCACGGCCATGGATCATTAATCCACCTCCATGGATATTCAGCGTTAGGATAATCGGAAAGCAGAGGTCCATAGCTTTCCTGGTATTCATGCAGTAATTCCCTATATCTCTGGGCGTATTTATTATGCAGGTTTAAGACAGTTCTATCTTCAGGATGAGTATTTAAATATAAGACTGTCTCTAATACTGCAAAATTATAAGCCATAATATCTCTTAATAAACCAACGTCACATCCTCTTCTAGCCATTTAAAACACCTCCTGTTATCAATAATAACCGTTCCTACCAGGTCGGTAGGGCATATATAATTCGGGATAAAGAGTTCCCTTTCGTAAGGCCTCTTCTGGTGGATAACTATTAGAATAATATTGGAATGGTATATATGCATGGGCAAGTTTCATCCTACCCATTCCTGGTCCTGGAATCCCTTGAGATTTATCCATTAAAAACCCTCCTTCAATTTTTTTGTTTTGTTTGATTATATTTACATAGTATTTTAGTTTTTTTAATATATTTGTTTTGCTATATTAATTACCTCATAGTATATAGTATTTTGGATTATATATTTATGTGAATTATTAATAACATTTCTAGTATTCCATGCCCATTTTAAGTCAGGAAAATTCCTATCGAAATTCGAAACTATTAACAAAGAGATTAATAGCTCCAAAAAGTTAAGATTACATAATTTTGCATTGAAATATTAAAGAAAATTTAAAATATTTTTTCTTTAATTTAACGCTTTACATCAGTAAATAATAAAGCATAATACTTATATAAGAATTATATTTAAAATTATGAGGAGGAAAATTTAATTATGAAAAGAAATTTACTTAAGGTTATTGGTTTAGTATTGATTATGGCTTTAGTTATGAGTTTATCTGTATTGGCAGAAGATGATTCATTAGCAAGAATAAAAGAAGAGGGTAAGTTTGTTGTTGGTCTAGATGATACCTTTGCACCAATGGGCTTTCGCGATGAAGATGGAAACTTAGTTGGATTTGATATTGATTTAGCTAAAGTTGCAGCTGAAAGAATGGGTGTTGAAGTAGAATTTAAACCTGTTGAGTGGGATGGTGTTATTCTAAGTTTGAGAAGCGGTATGATAGATCTTATCTGGAATGGTATGACAATTACAGAGGAGAGAGCAGCTAAGATCAATTTTACTGATCCTTATATGAATAATAGACAAGTGATTGCAGTGAACAAAAATTCAGATATACAAACATTTTCAGATCTAGCAGGTAAGATTGTAGGGCTCCAAATGGGTAGCAGTAGTTTTAATGCTTTAAATGATAATGAAGAACTTCTTAATTCTTTAAAAGAAGTGAAACAGTATGCAACAAATGCTGAGGCACTAATGGATTTGCAGATTGGACGTATTGATGCAGTTGTTGTTGATGAGATGCATGGACGTTATTATTATATTAGTAAACTACCTGGTGTATATAGAGTACTAGAAGAAGATTTAGGTTGGGAACTATATGGTGTTGGAGTAAGAAAAGAAGACGTAAGTTTCCTAAATGAATTAAATCGAGTTATGAATGAAATGAAAGAAGATGGAACTGCTGAAGAGATTTCAATAAAATGGTTTGGAGAAAATGTTGTAAAATAAGAGGATTAAATTTTATATTAAAAATTATAGGAAATATAATAATGAGCCGTAATAATTCAATGAAGATCCTTTGTGTTTTTATTGATTATTACGGCTTAAAACTGCTATGATGCAGCAAAAGACAGCCTTTTTGCAGTAATACTATAAATATGTTAAACTAAAATGTAAGTTCAGCTTAGGAGGCTTTATTGTGGATTATATACTTAATATAACAGGTCATATACTTAAAGGAGTAACAATAACTTTTCAATTATATTTAGTTACAGCTATATTCTCGGTGATTTTAGGTATATTGGGTGCTCTGGGAAAGAACTCTAAATTATACTTTTTTAAAGAAGGCCCTTGGAATTTATACCTGGGTTTTTAGAGGTACCCCTTTGTTACTACAGCTATTTTTTGCATATTATGGTTTACCTACTCTGGGAATTCGATTAACTGCATTTCAAGCGGCGTCTATAACTTTTATAATAAATTATGCGGCTTATTTAACAGAGATCTTTAGAGGTGGTATTGAGTCCATAGATAAAGGACAGTACGAAGCTGCAAGGGTATTGGGTTTAAATTATAGACAAACAATGACCAGAATTATAATACCGCAGACAATAAAAAGGGTATTACCTCCCTTAAGTAATGAAGCTATTACTTTAGTCAAAGATACTGCCTTGGTAGCGGTAATTGGATTGATGGATATACTTAGAGCGGCTAGACAGGTAGTCATTAGGGATTTTACAATTACACCTTTTATAATTGCTGCTATTTTTTATTTAATTGTGAGTTCTGTGATTGTAAAAATATTTGGGATGCTAGAAAAGAAATATTCCTTCTATGAATAATAGACTTTTACTGTATATTACCAACGGTTATGGAGATGATCCAAAAAGTTATATATGTTTTCTGAAATAACAATTTATGTTTAGATAGGATGTTTTAAAATGAAAATGATAGAAATTAATAATTTAATAAAATCATTTGGCGACTTGAAAGTAATAAACAATCTAGATTTAGTTGTTAATCAAGGAGAGGTAGTTTCTGTTATTGGCCCTTCTGGATCAGGAAAGAGTACTTTGCTTAGGTGTTTAATAGGTCTTGAACCAATTGATAGTGGTATTATAAAGATTGAAGAAGAAGAGGTAGATACTTACCGAGATGGCTGTCCTGAAATGGGTATGGTATTTCAACAATTTAACCTATTTCCACATAAGACAGTATTGGAAAACCTGATAGAAGCACCACTGGTTGTTAGTAAAATAAAGAAGCAAAAGGCAATACAAATGGCAGAGGAACTATTAGTAAAAGTTGGTCTTTCAGATAAAAAGGATGTCTATCCTGCTAATTTATCAGGTGGACAACAGCAGAGAGTAGCTATTG
>JBDNGI010000150.1:0-8765 GCA_041689345.1 Halanaerobiales bacterium | reverse complement strand
TATTCTTAGATTCTTCCAACGTGCTTTCAGAACCTCCAGAGCTTCGGCAGTGTATGAGGGTGCAATAACAACTTCAACAAACTTATCTTCTCCAGTTATTTCTTTGGCAACATCAGCCTTTACCTCTTGATTCAAGGCAACTATACTTCCAAAAGCAGATAATGGGTCACCAGCATGGGCTTTTTTATATGCTTCTACCAAAGTATCTCCTACAGCCATACCACATGGGTTAGCATGTTTAATAACTGCTGCTGCTGGCTGTTCAGTAAATTCCTTAATTAGCTCCAATGCCCCATTGGTATCATTAATATTATTAAAGGAAAGCTCCTTACCATGAAGCTGTTTAGCTGTTGTTATAGAAGCTTCTTTCTGTTCTTTTTCCTGATAAAATGCGGCCTTTTGGTGAGGGTTTTCTCCATAACGAAGTCCCATTTTTTTACTATATCTATCCATTATTACCTCAGGCAATTTTTCTTCAACTTGTTTAACTTTATCAGCTAAATAATCCTGAATTATATGATCATATTCTGCAGTATGATGGAAAGCTTGATATGCTAACTTTAGTGTTGTTTTTTTATCCAATAAACAATCATTATCCCTTAATTTTTCAATAATATAGTTATAGTCTTCTGGGTCAACTACTACCGCAACATCTTCATTATTCTTGGCTGCTGATCTTATCATAGTAGGACCGCCTATATCAATATTTTCAATAGCTTCTTCCAGAGTTACATCCTCTTTGGCAATTGTCTCTGCAAATGGATATAGATTGCAAACTATCATATCAATTGGAGTAATCTCCTGTTCTTTTAACTCTTCCATATGTTTTTCATTATCCCTAACGGCCAGTATCCCACCGTGTACCTTGGGGTGTAAAGTCTTGACTCTACCATCCATCATCTCAGGAAAATTAGTAACATCACTAATACCAATAACTTCAATTCCAGCCTCTTGCAGCTTTCTGGCAGTACCACCAGTTGAGATTATCTCTATCCCCAATTTGTTTAATTCACTGGCAAATTCTACAACACCCTCTTTATTTGAAACACTAATCAAAGCCCTTTTAATCATTGCCATCTATTTTTCTCCCCTTTCATTTACTATATATAAATATAAATAATTAATCACTTATAATCTTAATAGCCCTATCTTCTATCTTTAATTTACCTTCACTAAATAATTTAATGGCTTGAGGATATATCCTGTGTTCTTCATCTAATATTCTACTAGATAAACTATCTTCATCGTCATTGTCTAATACAGGTACTGCAGCTTGAAGTATAATAGGCCCAGTATCCATACCCTCATCAGCAAAATGAACAGTACAACCGCTTACTTTGACACCATATTTTAAGGCCTGACGTTGTGGATGCAAACCTGGGAAAGAAGGTAATAATGAAGGATGAATATTCATTACCCTTTTTCTAAAATATTTTATAAAGTATGGACCCAAAATACGCATAAATCCTGCCATAACTATCAACTCTACTCCTTTTCCCTTAAAAACATCAATTAACTCTTGTTCATATTTTTCTTTATTTTCGTATTGTTTAGGATTTATATACAATGAATCTATATTATGATTATCAGCCCTATCTAAAGCAAAAGCATTCTCACGATCACTTATCACCATACTTATATTTGCTTCTAATTCTCCAGACTCTATACTATCGATAATTGACTGTAAGTTACTCCCACGACCAGAAGCCAATATTCCAATATTAAGCATAAGCACAACTCCCCATTAACTGTGTAATTAATATCCCAACAATTGGCAGTTTGCCATCCCTTGACTTTATTAAGCGATGTTAATTAGTTGCAACAAAACCACTTTACTCCAGAATCACTCCAGAGTTCCCCTTGATAATTTCTCCAATTAGATATGCCTCTTCTCCCAGTTCATTAGCTAAGTCTATAACATTTTTATAATCATTTTCAGGAACTACCAGTATCATACCAATACCCATATTAAATGTTCTGTACATTTCCTTATTATCTATCTTTCCAATACTCTGTAAGGCTTTAAAAACATTGTGAACTGGCCAACTTCCAAGATTAATCTTTGCTGCAAGACCTTCATTTAATATGCGTGGGATATTCTCTAGGAATCCCCCACCAGTTATATGAGCAATACCTTTGACCATATATTCTTCAATTAGTTTTAATACTGCTTTAACATATATTTTTGTAGGTTGTAAAAGAACCTCACCCAATATATCATCTAACAATTCTACCTTATCATTTAAATCATAGTCAGCAATTTCCAGAAAGGCTTTTCTGACCAGAGAGTAACCATTACTGTGTATCCCGCTTGAAGCTAGGCCTATTATCTTATCACCCATTTTGATACTTTCACCTGTAATAATTTTATCTTTATCTACAATACCTACTGAAAACCCTGCCAAATCATATTCACCATCCTGATAAAAATCAGGTAATTCAGCGGTTTCCCCACCAATCAAAGAACAACCAGACTGTTTACAGCCATCTGCAATACCTTTAACAATATCGACAGTTTTCTCAGGCTCAAGCTTTCCAGTGGCAATATAATCTAAAAAGAATAGGGGTTTGGCACCTTGTGCCAGGATATCATTGACACACATTGCAACCAGATCGATTCCTACTGTATCGTGTTTGTCCATCATAAAAGCAATTTTTAATTTAGTACCTACTCCGTCTGTACCTGAAACGAATACAGGCTCCTTATATCCCCCTAAATCAGGTGCAAATAAACCTCCAAAACCACCTAAGCCAGTTAGCACTTCTGGACCAAAAGTAGATTCAACATCTTTTTTTATTTTCTTGATAGTTTGATTACCAGCCTCAATATTAACACCTGCATCTTTATAACTTAATCCCATTTTATTCCTCCTCAATAGATTCTATACCTATAGGATATTCACCAGTGAAACAGGCAGTACAGAATCCATAGCCCTCTGCCTTTATAGATTTTAAAAGCCCTTTATGACTAAGATATGTCAAAGAATCAGCACCTATATATTCTGCTATTTCTTCTGGGGTCATTTCACGTGCAATCAATTCCTGTCTTTTAGATGTATCCAAGCCATAATAACAAGAATCAATTACAGGGGGTGATGATATAGCTATATGAACCTCGGTTGCGCCAGCAGCTCTTACTCTACTAATAATCTGCTTACTGGTGGTTCCCCTTACTATAGAATCATCTACCAAAACAACTTTCTTGCCCTCAATTATCTCTCTAATTGGGCTTAATTTAATCCTGACTTTAAGGTCGCGAATTTCCTGTGTTGGCTGAATAAAAGTCCTTCCCACATATCTGTTCCTTAGAATAGCTTTAGAAAATTCTATACCAGATTTTTCAGCATATCCCAGGGCAGCAGCTGTTCCTGAATCGGGTATTGGTATTACAAGGTCAGCATCTATATTCATCTCTGAGGCTAATTGCCTGCCCATCTCTTTCCTGGCAAGGTGAACATTTTGTCCCCCTATATGACTATCAGGACGAGCAAAATATATAAATTCAAAGACACAAAATTTACTAGGTCTTTCACTCGAATACTTAATGCTTTTAATGCCATCTTTATTTAATACAACTAATTCTCCAGGCTCAATCTCTCTAATAAATTCAGCACCTATCATATCAAAGGCACAGGTCTCCGAAGCAACCACATAAGCTTTATCCAATTTCCCCAGAGCCAAAGGCCTAAAACCATAGGGGTCACGACAGGCGATTAAACTATCTTTGGTCATTGCTACTAGACTAAAAGCACCCTTTAGTTGATGTAAACTCTGTATTAAGGCATCAATCATATTATCTTCAAAAGAGCGTGCTATCAAATGTGCAATAACCTCCGTATCCAGTGTGGAATGGAATATAGAACCATGTGATTCTAAATTTAGTCGTAGTTCTTTACTATTAATTAGATTACCATTATGTGCTAAAGCTAAATCGCCTTTTATGCAATTTATTAAAATAGGTTGGGCGTTTACCAATAATGATGACCCCGTAGTAGAATATCTAACATGACCAATAGCCATCTCACCTTCAATTTTGGCAAGTTTATCCTTAGTAAATACATTTTCTACTAAACCCATACCTTTATGATTAGTAAATTTGCCATCTCTATTTACACAGATTCCGGCACTTTCCTGACCTCTATGTTGTAGTGCTAATAAACCTAGATAAGATAGTGAAGAGATATCATGTGTATTTTCCGGATCGTATACACCAAATACCCCACATTCTTCTTCCATCTTGTCTCCAGCAAAAAAATTATAATCATCGGCCATTTATCTGATCAGCTCCCTATTTTAGATTCGTTCAAAGAATTATAATGGAGTATAAATACTTAATCACTTAATCTCTTCAGAATTTCCTGGTAAGCATCTTCAACACTTCCTAAATCACGACGGAAACGATCCTTATCTAATTTTTCCTTGCTCTCACTATCCCAAAATCGACAGGTATCTGGGGAAATCTCGTCTGCTAGATAAATATTCTCATCTTTATCTTTACCAAACACTAATTTAAAATCAACCAAGTCTATACCCTTAACATTTAAATAATCTGATAAGATATCATTAATTTCAAAAGCCAACTTTTTAATTATATTTACATCTTCTTCACTTGATAGTCCCACTACATGAATATGATATTCGTTAATCATAGGATCACCAAGGTCATCATCTTTATAATAAAATTCCAGAACAGGACGGCTTAACACTGTACCTTCTTCTATACCAAGTCTTTTCGCCAGACTACCAGCAGCTATATTCCTCATAACAACTTCAATAGGTACAATGTCTAATTTCTTTGCTAACACCTCATCTTCAGCAATAATTTTAACTAGGTGAGTTGGTATTCCTTTTTCTTCTAGTATATCAAAGAATATGTTTGAAATAGCGGTATTCATAACACCTTTTTTGTTTATCTGGCCTTTTTTTTGACCATTAAAGGCTGTAGCATCATCTTTAAATTTAACTATAACCATGTTTTCATCATCAGTTATATATACTTTTTTAGCCTTACCTTCATATAGTAATTTTTTTTTCTCCAAGAGTCAAACCTCCCTTTAATACATTGTCAATACATCTTTCCAATAGTCTACTACCCTTTCCGTTTTGGCTGATGCAATACCTATATACTTCTCTGGGTTTACTAATAACTCTTTCTGCTTTTCATTTAGCCTTTCCCAGTAGGGTTTTAATTCATCTTTTTCTAATACTATTTCCCTTAAGGCTTTACCAGATTCTTGTGATTCTAGAGTCATCTTTCTTACTGCCTCGTGTGCATCAGGGTGTCCATATGAAGCTAGCAATATATATAGTGGTTCTGCTACAATCATCTCTTTATTCATATCAAAGTTCTTTTTAATATTATCATAATCTACTGCCATCTTACTGAAAACCCTGATCAATCTATTAGTCGCTTCCATTAGTCCTACAATGATTTCTGGTATAAAACGAGCTGATGCCGAATTTGTAAGGTCCCTTTGATGTTCTGAAAGTTGATCCATATAGACTGTATTCATCCGGGGCATAAACTCCTTCCAGAGACTCTTAACATTCTCATAATTAATAGGGTTTCTTTTATGAGGCATAGTGGAAGAACCGACCTGCTCCTTATCAAAGTATTCTCCAATCTCCCCAATTTCTGATCTTTGCAAGTGACGCATATCATCACTTAGACTAGCTAAAACACCAAAACAGGATACTAAAGAATGAATAAAGTCAGTTATATATTCTGGCTCAACTATCTGAGTAGAATGAGTAGCAGTATTAAGACCTAGTTCACCCAAAACTTCTGCTTCAAATCCTTCAGGTGCTTCAAAGAACAAATGACTAGCATTATATGCTCCAACTGCCCCAGATATTTTACCAACTAATAACTGACTCTTAGCTTTAATTTCTTTTATTCTATTTCCTAATCTGCTTACATATTCTGCCATGGTAAAACCAAAAGTAACAGGTACAGCATGTTGCCCGTGTGTTCTTCCAACCTGTACAGTATCCTTTTCTCTAATAGCAATATCCATTAATAATTTTTCCAAGTCAAGGAGTGTTGGCAGAATCAATTTCGCACTTGCTTCCTTATAACGAAGTGAATTCGCAGTATCCACTATATCAAAAGACGTTGTTGTAAAATGAACATAAGGCCTTGCTTCAGGACTTACCTTGCTTTGTATACAGTTTACCAATGCCCTAATATTGTGCTTTGTTCTACCCTCTTCCTGATATACTTCTTCAGGATTAATACTAGCCACAGCTTCTTTAACCTCAGCAGAGACTTTCTCTGAGCAAATTCCTCTCTTTGCTAAAACATTAACTAAGGCCTCTTCTACTCTAGCCTGATATTGAACCTTTGCCTTTTCAGATAAATATTGTGAGTATTTATTAAACTCCTCTTCTCGTAAAGAATAACGATGATCCAAAGGGCTTATATTTTCAAAAATGTTACGCCTTATCATCGATAATTACCCCCTCTTATTTAAATATTCTTGATATCCCAATTTTTCTAGGTCTTCAGCAACATGCTTAACCTTTGCAGCCATATCTTTCTTATATTCCATATACTTATTGCGCATATCTTTATCTGCAGTAGCAAGAATCTGTACTGCCAACAGTCCTGCATTCTTGGCACCATTGATAGCAACTGTGGCAACTGGAACACCTCCAGGCATCTGTACAATAGAATATAATGAATCAACACCACTTAGTTTTGATGTTTTTATCGGTACTCCTATTACAGGCCTACTGGTAATTGAAGCTATCATTCCAGGCAGATGAGCTGCTCCTCCTGCTCCTGCAATTATAACTTTCAAACCTCTTTTTTCTGCCTCCTCAGCGTACTGATACAATCTCTGTGGAGTCCGGTGAGCTGATACAACAGTTAATTCATAAGGAACTTGAAAATCATCTAATAATCTAGCAGCTTCCTGCATAATCGGCAAATCCGAATCACTTCCCATAATAATACCTACTTCTGCTTTCAAATTAATGCCTCCTCTATTTGTTAACTCAATAATAGATTAGTCTATACAATATTTATCTATCCTTTTACTATCCAATATTACTTGACGCTTTTAATCTAATCTATAACATTCTTAATATATAAATCTTAATCCATAACAAACATGATATATACAGCCTTAATCTATACAATCTTAAGCTAGTAATTCCCGGTTATTTTCAGTAAATTACTAGCTTGCAAGGCCCTTTCTGCAGCTTCTGAGATTTTATCTGCAGTAACAGTAATATGACCCATTTTCCTGCCAGGTCTTGATATTTTTTTATCATAAATATGTGCTTTCACACCTTTAATCTCTAAGACCTCATCAATACCAATCACAACTGACTGTCCTATATCACCTGTTCCTAATATATTCCTCATTACAGTTGGTCTAATTAATGTGGTATCACCTAATGGAAGCCCAGTAATAGCCCTTATGTGTTGTTCAAACTGAGATGTGACACATCCCTCAATAGTGTAATGGCCTGAATTATGTGGTCTAGGGGCCACTTCATTTATCATTAAAACTCCATCTTCGGCGAGAAACATCTCAACACAGAACATGCCTATACCGCTAAAAACCTCCAACACTTGTTGTGCTAAACTCATGGCTTCTTCTGACAAAACTGTTGATATATCTGCCGGTACCCTTGTTTCATATAATATACTGTCTCTATGGTCATTTTCTCCAACAGGATATACAACAATATTCCCCATTATATCGCGACAGGCCAGGACAGATATTTCCTTCTGAAAATCAACAAATTCTTCTGCCATTAATGGTAACTCACCAGCTCCCAATTCATTGTATGCTCCACTTATTTCTTCAGGTGATCTTACCAGTGCATTTCCCTTCCCATCATAACCGCCAGTACAACTCTTTATCATTAAAGGATATGAATACCTTTCTCCAGCAACTTTAATATCATTAACATTTGAAACTTTAATAAAATCTGGTATAGGGATGGCGTTTTTTTGTAGGGTTTCTTTCTGAGTATATTTATCCTGAATTATTTCTAAACTCCTTGCTGTTGGATAGATTTTATGACCTTCATCTTCCAACACTTTTAGAATATTTACACCAATGTGTTCAAATTCATAAGTGATAACATCGGCTTTTTCAGCAAGACTCCTAATTGCCTTATCATCATCAAAATCAGCAATTATATGTTCATCAGCGATACTATCCGCTGGACAAGCCGCTGTCGGATCAAGTATCAAAACATAGAAACCCATTTTTTTGGCTTCTAAGATCATCATCTTTCCCAACTGTCCCCCACCAATAATACCTATTTTTTGTTTAGTCTTATCTATTTTTAGCAAGATGTAAACACCCCTTCAATCTTCACGATTAATAGCCTTGTGTCCAATGTCATGACGGATATGGAAATCATTAAAATGAATATGACCAACTCCCGCGTAAGCCTTATCTATAACTTCATCAAAGTCATTCCCTATTGCTGTTACTGCCAGTACTCTGCCTCCATCTGTTAATAATTCTTCAGCAAGCATTTTTGTTCCTGCCTGAAAGACAATAATATTATCCAGGGAATTAGCATCATTGATACCGGATATTTTTTTGCCTTTCTTATATTCAATAGGGTAACCCCCTGAAGCCATAATAACACAAAGGGCTTTCTTGTCATACCATTCAACTTCTATATCAGCCAACTTACCATCTATAACAGAATTAATAATCTCAACTAGATCTGTCTTTAATAATGGTAAGACAACCTGTGTTTCTGGATCTCCAAAGCGTACATTATACTCAATT
>JBDNGI010000149.1:0-7462 GCA_041689345.1 Halanaerobiales bacterium | reverse complement strand
ATCCATTACAGAAACTTCTTTTAGGAGAACTATATTTCGAGACAGAAAACTATGCAAAATCAATAATAACACTTCAAAATATAAACAGTAATGAAATTATTTGTATATATTCATTATTATTATTAGGAAGGGCCTTTAGAAAAGAGGGTTTATTAAAATCTTCTATTGCTATATTAAGAAAAACCCGTAGAAGAACTAGTAGATTACCAATTGATTTAAACTTAGAAGGGAGATATCAATTAGCTTTATCTCTTGAAGAATATAACAAATATTATTTAGCAAAAAAGGAATATGAAAAAATATTAACAATAAATTATAATTATAAGGATACTAGAAAAAGACTTGAAATTATTAAAAATATTTGATTTTTATCTATAAAATTGGTATTATTTATATATATAATAAATAATACTTAATAATTACACTTGCCGTTATAGCCAATTATACTAATTATGCATACACTAAGTATTATTAAGTATTATTTATATATAGTACTTATATTGTAATAAACTTTATTAATAATAAAAAAGAAGACTTGATTCAGTGGAGTTCTCGCACGTGAATATTAGTCGCACTTATTTTTGAAATTAGTTTGCACTTATTCCTACTTACAGAAGCGTGATTCTTAATGCCGCAGTTGAGAGAAATTTGATTAGTAAGTTAAGAGAGGAGGCGAGTCTAGTGAAAAAACTTGATTATACTGATTATGCCAATTATGTTATAAATAATATCGGAAAAGGCGCTTTTTTAACTGTTAAAAATAAAGACAAATTAAATACTATGACAATTGGTTGGGGTAGTGTTGGTGTTATATGGGGTAAACCAATTTTTATGGTTATGGTCAGAAAATCTAGATATACATATGATTTAATAGATAACAATAATGAATTTACTATTAGTTTTCCAGCAAAAAATCAACTAAAGAAAGAATTAATGTTTTGTGGAAGTAATTCTGGAAAAGATGTTGATAAATTTCAAGAATGTAATTTAACTCCTGTTAAAGGCAAAAAAGTTGAAACACCAATAATTGCTGAGGCTAATTTACATTTTGAATGTAATATAAGTTATAAACAAGAGATGAAAGATAGTAATTTAGATGAGAATTTGAATGATCATTGGTATCCTGATAAAAATTATCACACATTATATTATGCAGAAATAATAGCTTGTTATGTCAATGAGTAATTTAAAGTAATTAATTAAGCCTATTTTATTATTAATGTATAAATACATTTAAACTTATAAGGAGATATTATTATGAGTATCATGGTACCCTTTGCTAATGGTTTTGAAGAAATTGAAGCTGTCACTATTGTTGATGTGCTAAGACGAGCTGAGATCAATGTTATTACAGTTTCTTTAGAAAAAAAGATGGTTAAAGGTGCACATAATATTGAATTTGTTACAGAGTGTAATATCAATGATATTGATATTAATGAACTAGATGGTATTATTTTGCCTGGTGGTATGCCTGGAGCATCTAATTTAAGGGATAATAAAAAAATTATAAATATTGTAAAAGAACTAAATGAAAACAATAAATTAATAGCCGCTATATGTGCTGCTCCCATTGTATTAGAGGAAGCAGGTATCATAAAAAACAGAAAGATTACAAGTTATCCAGGATTTGAAAGTCAATTAAAATCTTGTAAATACAATACAGAGAGAGTTGTAGTAGAAGATAATATTATAACAGGAAGAGGACCAGGTACAGCGCTTGAATTTGCTTTATCAATCCTTCGTTATTTAAAGAGTTATAATTTTGCGGAGAAAATTAGAAAAAATATGATTGCTAGTTTTTAAATTTTTTTCAGATAAGGCAGGAGAGAACAGGTAAGCCTAGAGTATTTGTCTAATAGCTAAGTGTTCAAGACCTCATGTTTATAAAATAGCCTAGTTTAGTCTTAGTATAGTTTAGTTATAAGTAGAGCCTAGTTTAGTTGAGTTTAGCAATATTTAACATTGTTCAACTAACCCTGCTCTAAAAAAGAGTAGGGTTTTAATTTTATATAAAAAATGGAGGGGTTTTAAAATGTCAACAAATGCAAAACTAGTAGAAGGTTTTTTTGGAGAATTTGGGGGTAGATTTGTTCCGGAGGAGTTATATCCTGCTTTAGATGAATTAAAGGAAGCTTATAGTAAATACAAAGATGACGCCGATTTTAGAAAAGAACTTGAATATTACTTAAAAGATTATGTTGGAAGAGAAAATCCATTATATTTTGCTGAAAATTTAACAAAAAAATTAAACGGTGCCAAAATTTATTTGAAACGAGAGGACTTAAATCATACTGGTGCACATAAGATTAATAATTGTTTAGGACAAGCCTTGCTGGCAAAAAGAATGGGGAAAAAACGTATTATTGCAGAAACCGGAGCAGGTCAACATGGTGTTGCTACAGCTACAGTTTGTGCTTTGTTGGATATGGAATGTATAATATACATGGGAGAGGTTGATACAAAACGTCAGCACCTCAATGTCTTTCGTATGGAATTACTAGGAGCAGAAGTTAGAGAAGTTACAAGTGGAACAAGAACACTAAAAGATGCTGTTGATGAAGCATTAAAAGACTTAATACAGAATAGAGATAATACATTTTATATGTTAGGATCTGCAGTAGGTCCTGACCCATATCCAACAATAGTTAGAGACTTTCAATCTGTAATTGGTAAAGAAGCAAGAAAACAAATCTTAGAGAAGGAAAATAGATTACCAGATTACTTGTTAGCCTGTGTTGGTGGTGGTAGTAATGCTATAGGATTGTTCTATCCCTTTCTTAATGATGAATCTGTTAAAATATTAGGAGTAGAACCAGGAGGACGAGGTAGTTCTGCTGGAGATAATGCAGCCCCTCTCTGTTTTGGGAAGCCAGGTGTAATTCATGGATTTAAATGCTATATGATTTCAGATGAAAAAGGAGAGATATCTCCTACCCATTCAATAGCGGCGGGACTTGATTATCCAGGTGTTGGTCCAGAACATAGTTATTTAAAGGATTCGGGGAGGGCTAAATATGTTAGTGTTGATGATCAAGAGGCTTTTGATGCATTTAACTTATTATCACGTATAGAAGGTATTATACCCGCATTAGAAAGTGCACATGCAATAGCATATGCAGTAAAATTAGCGCCTACTCTTGATAAAGACAAAATAATTATTATAAATCTATCTGGTAGAGGGGATAAAGATGTTGCACAGATATCAGAAATGATAACCTCTAATAATTATTAACATACTATTTGTATAGTTACTTGAGTATTTCCAGTAAAATTATTATTAAAGTAATCACCTATTTTAAAATTAAATAGATAGATCATAAACGAAGCTGTCATTAATATTATAAAACAGCTTCGTTTTTTTAGAGATTTTATCATTAGTATATATGTTTAAATATTCTAAACATATAAATATATTTAGAATAACAATGTTTTTATATTTATTAAGAAGGTAAATGAATTATTTTATAGAATTACTATAATAATCAAAGCATGCCTTCTTTTCTTATTTAGATCTTATATTTGTAGATTAAGATGATATATCAATTGTGATCTAGCTTTATTTTGTATAAGTATATTTACTAATATACAATTTTTTAACTTTAAAATTAATGGAGGTACCAATCTTGTTAAGTACAATAAATAAAGGGTTTAAAAATGCATTTAATACATATATAGACTTAGTTAAAATAATAATTCCAGTATATATACTTGTAACATTTCTAAAATATACAGGTGTAATTGAAATAATTGCAGATTTTTTTAGTCCTATTATGATTTATTTAGGATTGCCTGGAGAAGCTATGCTAGCTCTACTAACTGCTTATTTATTAAATATGTATGCTGGACTAGCTGTTATTGCTAGTATTGATCTTGGAGTCAAAGAAATAACTATACTAGGTGCTATGATTGGTATTGCGCATAGTATGATCATTGAATCTGCTGTATTTAAAAAAATTAATGTTAATATTATAAAAATAAACATACTGAGAACAGTAATGTCAATATTAGCTGGCTTTATTTTGAACTTGATTATATAGGAGGGAAATAATGAACTGGAATGGATTTATACTTGAAAGTTTAAGTGGTGTATGGGGTATGCTTAAACAATTAGCGATTATTATTTTCCCCCTCTTAATATTTGTTGAGATAATTGATGAAATTGGTGTTCTTGATAGAATATCTGATCTGTTTAATAACATTTTCAAACACTTTAATTTACCAAAAGAGGCTAGTCTACCTTTAATAGTTGGTCAAACATTTGGCTTATTATTTGGTGCTGGATTAATATTAAGAAGTACTAGAGAAAACAAATTGAGTTCCGGAGAATTAATGTCGATTTCAGTATTTTTTGCAATATGCCATGCTGTATTTGAAGATACCCTATTATTTATGGCTATTGGAGGAAATGGACTTATAATTTTAGGAACAAGGTTGTTTCTAGCTATAATCATCACAATTTTTTATGGTAAATACAGAGAAAGGGATGAAAAATATAATCTTAATCAAAAATAGGTTTAGATTTTCTTCAGTTAACAAACTATATAAATAATACTTAATAATTACACTTGCCGTTCTAGCCAATTATACTAATTATGCATACACTAAGTATTATTAAGAAAAATATAAGTGGGACTTATATATATAGAATATTAATCATTATTGTAATTAATATAATTCTATACGGTAATAGGTGATAGAATATGAAAAAAAAAATGAATCAATACAATAGCTTAGTTGATGAGAACTTTAAGAATGCTACCTATAGATGAACGATATCCAAAAAAATTCGCTATTATTTTAATAAGTATATTTTTTACAGAGTTTATTGGTATGGTAAGCGGTCTATTTTCTATTGCTGGGATTGACAGCATGAATGCTGATGCTGCTGTCCTTGTCAGTATTAGTACAGTAATATTAATTTCTTTTCAAAGTGTAAGCTATTCAATCCAGAACTAGCAAATTGAGCCCTTCTTGATGTAGGAATAGATGGTTAATTTAATATATGTATTAATCTACTCCCTTTTTCTTATAATATAGTATAAGAAGGGAGTTTTAAAATGTCTAAAATAAAAGTATCAAGTATAAATAAATTAGCTGAACAAAAATCACCTTATCTTATACAACACACTAAAAATCCTGTTAATTGGTATCCCTGGAATGAAGAGGCATTTAAAGACGCTAAAAATAATGATAAACCGATTTTTTTAAGTATAGGCTATAGTACCTGTCATTGGTGTCATGTTATGGCACATGAATCTTTTGAAGATCAAGAAGTTGCTAAACTAATAAATAAAGTATTTATACCAATAAAAGTTGATCGAGAAGAAAGACCTGATATTGACAATGTTTATATGACTGTTTGTCAAATGATGACAGGTATTGGTGGTTGGCCATTGACAATTTTTATGACTCCAGATAAAAAACCTTTTTATGCTACTACTTATATTCCCAAAAAAAGCCGATATGGTAGATTAGGGTTGTTAGAATTATTACCAAAGATCGAAGAGCAGTGGAATACAAATAAGGATCAACTTGAAAATAACGCTAATAGAATTAATGACCTTTTAAAACAGGATGAAAAAGAAATAGATGATTCTAAAACAATAAATTTAAATATTTTTAATGAAGCATATAGTGAATTAAAACAAAAATTTGATAGTGTTTATGGTGGGTTTGGACAAGCACCAAAATTTCCTATGCCACATCAAAACCTTTTCTTGTTAAATTACTATATTCAAAAGAATAAGGATAATGCTCTTAAAATAGTAGAAAAAAATTTAAAACAGATGAAAGCTGGTGGTATATATGATCATATAGGATATGGGTTCCACCGCTATTCTACTGATGAAAAATGGCTATTACCTCACTTTGAAAAAATGTTATATGATCAGGCATTATTAATATATCTATATACAACTGCTTATCAAATTACAGGGAATGATATATATAAAACCACTATACACGAAGTTATTGAGTATATAGAAAATAAAATGCTAGCAGAAGAAGGAGGTTTTTATTCAGCAGAAGATGCTGATAGTGAAGAAGTAGAAGGGAAATTTTATGTATGGGAATTAGATGAAATTAAAAATATTTTACAGGAAAAATCAAAGAGTATAGTAGATTTATATAATATAAAGAAAATGGGTAATTACTACGATGAAAGCACAGCTGAAAAAACAGCTGAAAACATTCTGCATTTAAACTTAAATGACCAACATAAAAGAATAGATTTCTTTGAAAAAGAGAAAGAACTTATTAATGAAAGAAGAGAACTGAATAGGGCCAGAGAAAAGCGTATACATCCACATAAGGATGATAAAATATTAACTGATTGGAATGGGCTAATGATAGCTGCTCTAGCTAAAGCAGCCTTTATTCTCAAAGAGAATAAATATTTGAAATTAGCAGAAGACGGTGCTAATTTCATTATTGATAATTTAATAAATAAAAATACCTTGTTACATAGATATAGAGACGGTGAGGCAGCTATAAGGGGTACATTAGAAGATTACTCTTTTTTTATATGGGGATTATTAGAATTATATCAAATTACATTTAAAACTAAATATTTAAACCTAAGTATTGAATTAAATAACTATATTTTGGAAAATTTTTGGGATAATGAAAAAGGTGGTTTCTTTTTTGTCTCAAGTAAAGATAAGGAATTAATTTTTAGAAATAAAGAGGTATATGATGGAGCAATACCATCTAGTAACTCTATTGCACTTTGTAATTTACTAAGGCTATCTCATTTAACCGGTGATCAAGAATTAGAAGAAAAAGCAAATGATATGGTAAAAACATTTTCACAAAAGGTAAGTGTTGCTCCTACAGCTTACTGTCAATTTTTAATTGGACTTCAAAAACTCTTCTTACCATATTATGATATTATTATTGTAGGTAGAAAAGATGATAGTGTCACAAAAGATGTTCTGACTATAATAAGAGAGAATTACACTTTTAACTTATCAGTAATTTTAATACCAGCAGATAGAACCTCTCAGGAATATAAGGAACTTAAAAAAAGAATATCATTTATTAAAAATTATAAACAGATTCAGAATAAAACAACCATGTATATATGTAAAGACTATAGCTGTAATTTACCTGTTACCGATGTGGATGAAGTAGTTAAAATACTAAATAGCTAGTAATAAAATATAGATTACTTACGAAAAATTATTTGCAGATCACTAATACAATAATCAAATCTACGAATCGTGTATATGAAATAAAAAACTAATTTTTAAGAAATAGATTAATCGATATCCGCGTTAAGTCTATTTAAAAAAAGTTATCCACAATTTGGTATTAAATCTTTATTTGTCTCAAAATTACTTAAAACTTCGTAAAATATACATTTTACGAAGTTTTATTAAGAATTTATTGATCCAATTACAATCATTCCACTAAGATTGGAGTAAGGATTAGAAACAAAAATTACTATGATTACAATAATTAT
>JBDNGI010000148.1:0-7766 GCA_041689345.1 Halanaerobiales bacterium | reverse complement strand
ATTTTTTATTCACCTCCTTCTTCTGACTATAGCTTTATTTTAGAACAAAATTGTTAAGAAAATATAAAGAGAAGTTCAAGCAACTTATAAATTTTTATATTTATACTCATTAACTTACATAGTCAAAAGCCAGATTAATTCTTCAAAAAGCATTACCACTGGACTATCCTCCTGAAGGTTGCTCTGCTTTTGACCTGAACTGGAACCCGGATCACCACCTTGACCTGGCACCCTACCTGAGCCAATACTCAGATCTGAAAGATCAATAAACTTACTTAAATCTAATTTATCTATATAATTAAGCTGATTCTTATTCAATATTTTTCTAACAGCCTTAATTGCCTCCTGGTACCTTTTCTGCATCTCCCCAATAAACTTTTGGGGATCAGAATATTCTCTTCTCAAATTAATAAATTCATTATTTTTGCCAGATAATAAAACTTCCTTATCCTTATCTAAAGTAGTAGTTAATATATCTAAAACATCATCAGAAAAAGCCTGAGCTGATAAGAGATACCCCTTCTCAATATAATTATATATTCCTTCCAGCAATTGCTGCGCCTGTTCCTCATTCAAAGTTAACTCTAGTTGATCTTCCATAAATCTGATACTTAAAACCAGTTTTAATAATTCTGTCTTTTCAGGCATTCCACCTATACTTATCTGAACTCCATCAGAACCACCACTACCAAGTCCACCGTCAAAACCACCTTCTGCGGCAAAACTACTAACAGATACTAGCATTAAAATCAAAGATATATACAAACCTATAGCTAAATAATTTTTAAACATAAGTATCCACTCCTTTTTAGAACATTAAGGTTTTTAAAACTATCATTAGCAACTTATAATAATTGTCAATTGTCCACTGAAAAAATTATTATTCATATCGAAGTGCTTCAATTGGATCCAGGCGTGAAGCCTTGTTAGCCGGCCAGATACCGAAAAACAAACCTATAATCAAGGAAAAACTAACTGCCAGAATAATTGATTCACTTGAAACTATCACTGGCCATCCTCCAAGATTAGCAATTAGTGAAGATGCAGCAATTCCAAAGCTTATACCCAAAATTCCGCCTGCTAAACTCATTACTATTGCTTCAACAATAAATTGTAAAAGGACATCCTTTTGAGCTGCCCCAACAGCCATCCTTAATCCTATCTCTTTTGTCCTCTCTGTTACTGAAACCAGCATAATATTCATGATCCCGATTCCACCTACCAGCAGAGAAACGGCGGCTACACCTGCCAGGAGAAAAGTAAAGGTCTGGGTTGTAGCTGACATGCTTTCTAATACACTTGACATATTACGGACAAAGAAGGAGTCGGGATTACCAGTAATCTGGGTTAAAATCTCATTGACCTCTGTTTCTGCCTCGCTAACCAGATCAGCACTTTTAGCTGAAACATAGATACTATTTAAATATTTTGTTCCTATAACCCTGGCCTCAGCTGTCGTCAGTGGTATAAATACCAGGTCATCCACACTGGTTTGACTCATACCACCACCCTTGGGAGCCAGCAACCCTATTACTTCAAAGGTTTTACGGTCAATTCTTATTCTTTCCCCTACCGGATCCTGACTGCCAAATAACTCAAAGGCAATCTCTGCCCCTAGAACTGCTACCCGTGACTTACGCTCCAGGTCATTCTGGTCAATAAATCTACCCTCCAACAAACTACCATTCTGAACTATCAGGTAATCTTCAGTAGTTCCACTAACTGTATTAACAATATCTTCATTCCCTGAACTAATAGTAACTGTTCCGGAGATCTCTGGTGCCAGTCTGGCGATAGTCGTGCTTTCTACTAATAACTGTTGAGCCATATCAGCTGTAAGCACCCTGGCCGAGCCGCTACCAGAACTGGCTCCACCCATACCTCCACTCCGGCCTGATTTAACAAAGAGAAGATTACTACCCAGGTTACTGATACTGTTGGCTACTTCTTGCTGGGCCCCTTCCCCTACAGACATCATGGTAATTACTGCCCCTACTCCGATAATTATCCCCAACATGGTTAAAAAAGAGCGCATTTTATTGGAAATTAAACTGCGGAGGGCGATCTTGATTAATTCAAAAAAATTCACTGCCCAACACCTACCTCTAAAGTCATCTTTGTATCTGTATTAATTTCATCTTTTTCGATAATCCCATCCCGGAGATGGATTATCCGCCGGGCATATGCAGCAATATCAGGTTCATGTGTAACCATAATAATGGTCTTTCCTCTCTCATTTAGTTTAATTATCTCTTTCATAATCTCATTACCTGATTTAGTATCCAGATTTCCTGTCGGTTCATCAGCCATGATAATAGCCGGGTCATTGACTAGAGCCCTGGCAATAGCTACTCTCTGTCTCTGTCCACCGGAGAGTTCATTTGGTTTATGAGCTAGCCTATCACCCAGGCCCACCATTTCTAATACTTCAACTGCTCTTGCCTTTCTATCCCTGGCAGTTATATTAGTATAAAACATGGGTAATTCCACATTCTCCAGGGCAGATTGCCGGGGCAATAGATTAAAAGTCTGAAAAACAAAACCTATTGTCTTATTTCTCAAACTGGCTAACTGCCTATTACTGAATCCATTTACATTTTTGTTTTCTAAAAAATATACTCCCTGATCAGGACGATCCAGACAGCCGATCATATTCATTAAGGTGGATTTACCGGAACCGGAAGGCCCCATAATCGCTACAAACTCCCCGGCTTCAATTTCAAGTGAGACATGATTAACAGCCAATAACAGATTATCTCCCATCTTATACTTCTTTACAATATCTTTTAACTGTAATAACATTTGTCTCCCCCTTTACTTACTTCCACCGAAGATACTGGGCATAAAGCTGCCAATCCCCCGGGATGAAGAGGATTCCTGATTAGTTGATCCTGTATAGGGATTAACCCTGGATTCCATTGTCACTACTACCCTCTCCATCTTCTGCAATCCCTGTAATACTTCGGTATATCCACCACTATTAATACCTGTTTTTATTGTTCTTTCTTCTTTCTGTCCATCGACCAGTACTTCTACATATTTTTTACCACTACTGGTCTTAATCGCATCTGTGGGAACCAATAAAGTATCATCTTTTTTCGCCAAAACCAGTTCAGCCTCTGCTGTCATCCCCGGTTTAAGGCTTAGATCCTGGTTTTCTACCTCTATATATGCCGGGAAACTTATCACACCACTCTGGTTCAACCCTTCCTGGCTGATATAATAAACATTACCCTTAAATTCTCTATCCTGATAGGCATCTACCCTGATAACCGCTTGCTGCCCCAGTTTCAATTTATTAAAATCAATTTCATCAACATAAACCTTTACATCCAGAGGATTCATTTTAATCACACTGGCTACTGTTTCATTAACTACATTACCTACACCGACATTTACAGATGTTATTACCCCTTCAATTGGAGAAGTGATGATAGCCTTTTCCTGATTAATTTGAGCTGTCTGCAGGCCATATTCTGCCTTTTCCACTTCCCTTTGTGCCAATTTTAGGTCATTTTTCTGGGTTTCTAATTTTATTTTTGCCCCATCTAATTGATCCCTGATAACTGCCTTCTGCTTATATAATTTTCCCAGTTTAAGAACTTCATCTTCCTGAACCTTAAGACTAGCCTGACTCTGCTCTAAGCGAGTTTTAGCTATCTCCAAAGCATTTTGAGCCTCAGCAACCTTTAATGCCAGTTCCCGGTCATCAAGGAGAAAAAGTTTTTGACCTGCTACTACCTGCTGCCCCGGCTCTACTAAAACTTCTTTAATTGTTGCATTTGATAATTCTGGTTTTATGTCAACCCTGTTCTTGGCTTCAACCTGACCATCAGCAAAAAAAGTCTCAGCAATCTCTCCCTGTCTAACAAATACTGTTCTGCTTAATGTCTCAGAACCTGTATTTGTTACCTCCACTGCTTCTGTGCTGCTATGCGAGAAATAATAGAAACCACCAAATCCCAGTAACACAATTAAGCTAATTATAATTAGATATTTTTTCTGCATCATAATCCCTCCTCATAACATGTTTAATAAAAATTCACTTATTATTGACTAAATTTAAACCAAGAAATTTAAACAACTGTAATTTACTTGTTAATACCTGATCTGCTGCTGCTGCTAATTCTACCTCAGCCTGTTTTGCTATCAGCTGATTTTTTTCTAGTTCAAATCGGTCTATTAATCCTGCTGAATATTGTTCCTCAGCCAACTTAAGTTCAAGCTTACTTTTTTCCAGATTTAGTTGCTGTTTTTCCAGGTTATCCCTGGCTATAGCTAGCTTATTTAAAAAATCAGCAAGTTGCAGCTGTAAGTTATCCAGAATATTTTGATATTCCCTTTCCAGGGAGTCAATTTTAGCCTGATAATCCTCTTGCTTTAGCTGTTTTTGCCCCCCATCATAGAGACTATAGCTAACATCTATACCCAGATTCCAATCTTCTTCAGGGTATTGATAATCTCCACTTATCTTGAACTCAGGCTTATCACTTAATTTACTCCATTCAAGGTCTTCCATAGTCAGCTTCTGATCCAGCAGATTGGCTTTAAGGTCTATATCACTGGCTCTGGCCTCTTTTATTAAGCTTTCTGCCTGGTTTAAATCAATTTCCTGTAAGTCTATACTTTTTTTGAGCTCCTGAAGATAATTATCAGCTTCACTAAAAATAATTGTGGTTTCGGAGTTTAAGCCCAGTTCCTGGTACCAGCTCTTTTTCTGCTGTTCAAAGTTGTTTTCAGCCTCATTTACTTTGATTTCTGTTTCCTTCAAACTAATTTTTCCTGTCAGAACCTGCCTTTCTCCAGCTTCACCTATCTTATACTGCTCCTGAACTAGATGTAAATTGTCCTCGGCCAGTTTTCTATTCTCAAGGGCTAATTCCAGATTTTCTTCCAGGCGAATCAGCTCTAGATAACCCTGGATAAAATCAATTAATTTATTCTCTTGCTGCCAGTTAAGTTTATCCCTGGCTTTTAGCAGATCATTATAAGTAGAATAATACTTTTGCTCAAGCTCTGTTGGTATACCAGGGTAAAGAGGATAACTGATACCAAGGGAAAGATTAAACTTATCATTCGGATTATCGAAGTCATAAGGCTCTTCTTCACTAAAAGTAAGCGTTGGATTAATACTAAACCCGGAAGAAAATGATCTTTTCCCTTTAATTCCCATTTCCAGTTGATCAAGATTTTCTTCATTAGTGGAAAGAGGAGAACTATCATTTACTTCACCTTTACTCAAATTGCCTGTTAGATCTACCTGCCAGTCCAGTTGAGCCTTAAGTGTGGATAAATTTCTATCAAGCTGCTTAATATTATACTCCAGTTCCTGTAAAGTTGGATTATCAATTAAACCAGTATTTATTGCTTCTTTTAAGGTAATTTCTTCTGCCCTAACCAGTCCCCCTGTTGTTAGAAAATATAATAATAGAAATATACTAAACAACAATTTACTTCGTTTTAACCACTTCATCATCTTACCCCCTAATTTCCAGTCCCATAGTCTGTTTTAGCTGTAATTCATTGAGATAGTAATTATTTATTGCCTGCTGTAGACTATATTCTGCCTGCAATAACTGTACCTCTGCTTCCAGGATATCATTATCTGTTTTGAGACCGGCTTCTTTCTGGGCCTTGATTATCTGATAATTTTCCTGAATCTTTTTTAAATTATCTTGACTTAAACCTATTCTTTTAACAGCCTGTTGAAAGAGATAATACTGGTTCCGGGCTGAGTAATCTACAAAATCCCGGGTTTTTTCTAGATTTATTTGGGTAAATTTAAGATTATTTTTTAATTCTTTTAGCTCCAATTCTGAACTTTTCGCTGTTTGTGCTCTTTCTAGGTCAACCTCAGCTAATTCTAACTGTCGCTGTTTCTGCTCCAGGGTATAACTATTAGTAACTGCAGTCTTGATTGCTTCTGATTCAGTCATTGTCCAAAATTCAGGAATACCAATATCCTTTATCTTAATTTCTGACTCCTGTTTTAAACCCAGCTTTATTTTCAGAGCAAGTGTTAACTTTTGATAGTCTTCTCTGGCCTTTTCCAAATTAATAACTGCATCATTATACTCATACTGCTGTTTCATTAAATCCAGTTGACCTTTTAATCCTGTTTCCAGTTGTACTCTAATTGTATCTAAAATACTTTTTTCCAGCTCAGTCTCTCTTTCCAGTAGCTTAAGGTCTTTTTTTGTTACAACTAAATCCAGGTATGTATTAACTACATCATTGATAATCTCATATTCCTGCTGGCGATATTCATCTTGAGCCTGAATCCATTTTAACTTACCCTGTAATTCAAGATAACGCGATTCTGTCAATAAATTATTGGCCTTATTTTTTTCATACTCAAGCAGCCCATTGTCTTTATTTATTTTAGCCATCTGTAAATCTGGACTTTGTTTTATAGTAAAATCAATTACCTGGAACAGATTCAGTTCTTTAATTTTAGTTTCCTGAACTTCAGCTCCGTAAACAAAACTGGATAAAACAACAAGTAATAAACTAGATAATAAAATAAAATTTACATTTTTCTTGTGCATTTTTCCAACTCCTTTTTATGTACTAGCTTTAAAATAACATATTACATGATAAGACAATTCATTAATTTGATAAATTAAATTTAACTTCAAATGAAGTTTTTAACCCTCTCTAAATTTTATATATTCAACCTATTCTCCTTTCTTTAATTTAATTTTCACCACATTATTCCATTAACAATTTTATTATAGAGTAAAATTATGAATAAATTATGAAGATAAAATAATTGGTAATTTTTTATTCTTTATTTTGTATCCATTATAAATATATTTTGTTAAGAAATTATAAAGAAAACTTTAAAAAACATAAAATATCATCTCTTTCTTTTAAATATTTTATTACCATAGCAATTGTTGTTGTCAAACTTTTTGATAATTTTTTTAATCGATTAACGAGATAAAAGCTGATGAGTTTGGACTTATTAAACGAAGTGGTTTGATTAAAAATCCTAATTGGGATTTGAAAGCTGAGCAGATCTATTACTTAGGTTTGGATGGTGGTATTAATGATAAAAAACCTAAGAATAAGTTGATTTTGTCTGTTGGGGTAGCCTTTAGTTTTGATGCTTTACCCTGCTAATTAAAATTATAGAACTTTCTTTGCTAAAGGGTAGAATATTATTGACTATTCCATAATTTTATATTAATTAATTCAAAGTTTTACTACAAAAATCGACATATATATGTTATATTAATTTGGGTAGAAAAAACTATACACAATGGAGGTGTAATTATATGGAAAAATTCTATTCTGAAAAAGAACTTAAAATTCGTGAATTAACAAAGCAGGGTCTTACTGCCAGGGAGATTGCAGTAAAATTGGATTCTTTCCCAGAAGCAATTGAATCCACACGTAGAAGTATGTCTTTAAGAAGACAGGGCATAGTCGTCTGGACTGACCGTAATGTTCAAACCCTTAAGTTTCTAGTCAGCGCAGGTGAAAGTGATAAAGATATCGCAGAAATAATGGGTGATAATAAAACAGAAGTAGCAGTAGGAAAGAAACGTCAAGACTTAGGTTTGTAAGATAATTTAAATGGCTAAAGCAATATAATAAAGAGGTGAAATAATGAAAATAGCTTTTATATCTGATATTCATGCTAACAGCTATGCCTTAGAGAAGGTATTAGTAGATATAGAAAAACAGGGTATCAGTGAAATAATCTGCCTGGGGGATTTGGTAGGAGACTTCATATTTCCAGATCAGGTTATAAACATACT
>JBDNGI010000147.1:0-1905 GCA_041689345.1 Halanaerobiales bacterium | reverse complement strand
TATTAAGAAAAAATAATAATAAATACTATTTCCAGATATGTAACACTTACTCCATAATCTGAATATAATAATAAAGTGGTCCCAAAAATTTATGATAAGGAGAATGATGTATATGTTAAGACTCATATTGATATTTACTATTATACCACTTATGGAAATAACATTACTGATTAAAATTAGTCAATTCTTTGGTATGTTTTATACAGTTTTATTAGTAGCAATAACTGGATTAATAGGTGCTGTACTTAGTAAAAAGCAGGGAACATCTGTTATTATCAAAATTAAAGAATCCTTAAATGATGGAATGATGCCTGCTAACAGCTTGATAGATGGACTCTTAATTTTAATTGGTGGTATATTATTAATAACACCAGGCATTTTTACTGATCTAGGGGGGTTTTGTTGCATAATACCATTTACTCGTAAAAAAATAAAGAAACTTACAAAAGACAAATTAAATAAATTTATAAGTACTGGTACATTTCAATTTTCCGATCCTACTAGCCAGGGAACTAAAAAAGTAAATATTTATAAAGATTCTAGTAAAGATGATAATTAAAAAACCGCAAATAACTACCTGCGGTTTTTTTTAAGTATCTTCTATGTTTTTTTTATTTATGCAGATTCTTCAGTAGCCATTTCTCTCAGGCAGTCTTGACATATTACCTTCTTTTTGTACTCAATTGTCTTTTCTGCACTTCCACAAAAAATACACGCTGGTTGATATTTTTTAAGAATAACTGTATCCTCATCAACATAAATCTCCATAGGATCTTTTTTGTCAATATTCATAGTATTACGTAATTCTTTTGGAAGCACAATTCTCCCTAAATCGTCAATTTTTCTTACGATTCCAGTAGCTTTCATATGTAATTACCTCCTTTTTTCTTATTATAGCAAAATTTGGTTTAAGTGTCAATATATTTTGTTAGCTTTTGGCGAAAATCATAACTTTAACTATTTTTTAATACATTGAAGTTGTAATCTGAATAATCATTATCTATATTCTTAAAAATTTGAAATATATTATAAGGTATGGAAAATTTTATCCATATATATTATACAATATCTAAATATATTTTGTCAAATTATAATTTATTTTGGCGTTTTTTAAAGAAAATGTAGAATTTTATGCGTTAAAAAAAGGCAACTGCTATACAGCTGCCTTAATTACAATACTATTTATATTATAGTTCACTTAAATTATAAGCTAACTACCAAGATTTAATTAATTTACTATGATAATGAGAGACCCTTAATTATTAAATTTTAGATAAAATCCCATTAATAAATCTGGCCGATTTTTCCTCAGCATATTCTTTGGCAATTTCAACTGCTTCATTTATACTACACCAACAGGAACATCCTGAATCATTTCATAAAGAGCAATTCGAATAATATTTCTATCTATGTATGGCATTCTCTTAATATTCCAATCAATAGCCTGTTGGTTAATTCTATTATCATATTCTTCTATATTATTCACTACTCCAGAAACTAACTCTTCAAAATAGTAATGATCATCACTTAATTCATGTTCTTCTTTCAGGTTACGAATAGCCTTGCTGGCTTCTTCTTCATTAATTATACCGTTTAAATCAAGACTATATAGAATTTGTAATGCCCATATTCGTTGCTGATGCCTACTTGTTTTAATCATAAACGTCTCCTTTTCTATTTATACTGTGGTGGTAATAACTTATCAAGTAGTTTTTTGAAATCACCCTCTAGATCCCAACGTGAGCCTAAATAATAACCCAGAAGAGTACAAATTAATACTAGTATGGTCTTCCAAAAACCTATCAATAGAACCAGAAGACCAAAGATAAATCCAAATAATGCACCAAGGATCTTACCCTTATTATATGTAAATATCTCATTGAGTTGGTACCAGATATTACTATC
>JBDNGI010000146.1:0-8597 GCA_041689345.1 Halanaerobiales bacterium | reverse complement strand
GATATTAATCAAGACATTTTGAAGACAAATCTTCAAATGGAAAAAAATAGTCATCTTCCAAAGATTGTTTTATCAGGAAATTATCAATGGCAGGGAGAAGAATATTCTTTAAAAGATGGAACAGGTAGCATTACACTATCGGCGAATATAAATATTTTTGATAGAGGTTTAAGCAAAAATAAACAAAATAAACTACAAGAAGATCTAAGTAAGCTGGACCTTAATAGATCCAATATAGAAGAATTGATGGAAATAGAAATTGAAGATCTAATACTTACTATTCAAGAAAATAAAAATAATATAGAATTACAGGAATTGAATTTGGAGAAGGCGAATGAGAATCTGGAACTAGAAATAAAAAGATATAAAGTAGGTATGGGTACAAATGTTAATGTATTGAATGCCCAGATGATTTTAAAGCAGACCAGGATAGCCAAGATGCAGGCAGAATATCAATACGAAATAGACCTTTTTAAATTACTAGAAAAGACAGGTCAATTAATAGAATATTGTCAGGGGGTAATCATTAATGAATAGTGTATCAAAAAATAGCCTAACAAAAAATGAATTAACAAAAAATCGGCTATGGGTAAATAATAGGGCAATAGCAATAGTGTGTTTTCTAGCCATCTTATTATTAAGTAATATAACTTTTGCTGCAGGAATACCCGTTAATATAATAAAAGCAGAGCAAAAGGATATTGAAAGTATCAAGCTAGTAAATAGTAAGATTGAGCCATATAAAGATGTTAACGTTTCTTCTAAAACCGGGGGAATTATTAAGAAAACAAATGTTGTATTAGGAGAATATATCGAAGAGGGTCAGTCTTTAATAGAGTTTGAACAGGATGATATTAAAATACAGATTCAACAGGCTGAAGCAGCATTGCAGATAGCCAGGGCCAATCACGATAAGTTATTAAAAGGGGCTACAGCTGAACAGATAAGGATTGCTGAAGCTGGTGTAAGACAAGCTGACTCAGCATTAAAAATTGCTAAAGCCAACTACAAAATGATGAAAGATGGTGCAAGCCAAGAGGATCGTCAAAGTGTTAAAGCACAATATCAACAAGCCGTTTCATCCTATGAGGGTGCTAGAAACAATTTGGAATTAATTGAATCCTCCTATAGTGATAGAACTATGCAAAAACAGCAGTTGTTAGGCGCTGATACTCAGTTAAAATCTGCCAAAAAACAGGTTGAAGTTGCTGAGGAAAGATTTCAGCAGTCCCAAACTGGTTTACAACAGGCTAAAAATGGACTGGAACAAGCAAGAAATGAGTATGAGAGAATTGAGTATCTCTACCAGGAGAATGTAGCAACAAAACAACAGTATGAGATGGTAGGAAATCAATATCAAAATGCCCAGTCTGCTGTAGAAAATGCCCAGTCTACTGTTGAAAGTGCCAGAATTGCTAAAGAACAGGCAGAACTAAGTTATCAAGGTGCTCAAGAAAACTATTCATTATCAGAAGATAGTTATAATAATCCTACTCAACTTAAGCAGCAATTATCAGCAGCCAGGACTCAACTGGAAGTAGCCCAAGCCAATAAAACAATGGCAAAGGCAAATCTTGATAAAGTTGAAAAAGGTGCTAGAGCGGAAGAATTATTGACTGCACAAGCAAATATAGAACAGGCTGAAAGTGCACTAGTAAGGGCTGAGGCTCAACTTGATCAGGTAAATAATGGTGCGACTGAAGAGGATAAGATAATTAGTGGTGCTAATATCAAACAAGCAGAAGTTGCCCTACAAAGAGCAAGAAAAGCACTGTCAGACAGTATTATAAAAAGTCCTATCAGCGGTATTGTAGCTCAGTTAAACTTTGATGCTGGGGAGATGGCTGGACCTGGAACACCTCTAGTAAACTTAGTTAATTTAGATAAAGTATATATTAAAGCAGAAGTTACTGCAGATCTATTGCTAAATATAAATAAAGGAGATAATGCTAAGGCAAAAATATTGGCTTATCAGGATAAATATCTTTCCGGTATTATTGAATATGTAAGTCCAATGGCAAATCAAAGGTCACAGGCATTTACAGTGAAGGTATTAGCAGAAAACCCCGATAGGTTAGTAAAGGGTGGTATGTTTGCTGATCTTTATTTTAAAACAAATATTATTAAAAATGCATTTATATTGCCTGCAGAAGCAGTTATGAATCTTGAAAATAACCCATATGTATATATGGTAATTAACGGTAAAGCTGTAAGAAAATCAGTTAAAGTGGGGATTTCTACTGATGAAGAAGTGGCAGTTGTGGAAGGATTGTCAGCTGAAGACGTAGTAATTTTAAGAGGGCAGAGTGGTATTAGTGATGGTGCAACTGTTGAGGTGGTTGAATAGATGAAACTCTCTGATATTGCAATAAAAAGACCAGTTACAACTACAATGATGGTATTGTTGGTAGTTTTACTAGGTATAATAGCTTTTAATATGGTCAATATTGACTTATTTCCAAACATTACCTATCCGGCGGCAGTTGTAATTACTGATTATGAAGGGGTAGGGCCTGAAGAGATAGAAACTATGGTTACTCGCCCTATAGAAGGGGCAATTGCAACTGTAACAAACATTAACAACTTGACTTCAACATCTTCTGCAGGGGGCTCCATGGTAATAGCAGAGTTTAACTGGGGAACCGATATGGATATGGCAAGTATGGATATGAGGGAAAAAATAGACATGATTGAAGGTTATCTCCCTGATGAAGTTAATGATCCTATGATTGTAAAATTTGATCCTTCTATGATACCCGTTATGCAATTAGGTGTTGCTGCAGACCTTGATCTAGTTAAATTAAAAAGTATTATGGAGGATGACTTTATTCCAAGACTGGAACGCCTGGAAGGAGTTGCCCAGGTTAGTCTTATAGGTGGTAAAGAACGGGAAATTTTAATCACATTGGATCAAAGCAAATTAAACAATTATAATCTGGATTTCTCCAGTATTACTAATACTTTAATGATGGGAAACCTCAATATATCAGGTGGTGATATTAATAGAGGCAGTAGTGTTCTCTTAGTAAGGGTAACAGGGAAATTTCGCAATCTAGATGAGATAAGTAAGATACTAATTCCAACTGCTTTTGGAACAGTATCACTAGAAGATATAGCAGAAGTAGAAGATACCTATAAGAAAATGAATAGTCTCTCCAGGCTTAATGGTGAAAATAGTATTGGCCTTATGATTCAAAAACAGACTGACTCCAATACTGTTTCAGTTTCGAATCGTGTTGATGGTGAGATTGATAAAATTATTGCTGAAATGGATTATGATTTAAGGGTAGTTCCAATTATGGATCAGGCAAAATTTATTAAGAAATCTATAGGTAATGTTGGTAGAAATGCCTTGATTGGTGGATTTTTAGCTATTTTTATTCTATTTCTATTCTTAAGAAATTACCGTAGTACAGTAATTATTGCTACAGCTATACCAGTATCAGTGATTACAACCTTTATGTTGATATATTTTGGAAATCTAACTTTAAATATGATGACTCTTGGTGGTTTGGCACTTGGTGTAGGAATGTTAGTTGATAATTCGATAGTTGTTTTGGAAAATATCTATCGTTATAGGCTAGAAGGTTATAATCGTATAGAAGCTGCTAAAAAAGGTAGTCAGGAAGTTGGTATGGCTATAGTAGCCTCAACATTAACTACTGTGGTAGTTTTCTTGCCAATTGTTTTTATGGGTGGGATGGCTGCCGAGTTATTTCAAGAATTGGCTTTAACAGTAACATTTTCATTACTTGCATCACTAATTGTATCATTAACATTAATACCAGTTATGTCATCTAAAATTCTGAAAGTAAATGAAAAAGAAAAACAAAAAATGCATAAAAAAGATATACTTGACAAAATAAAAGATAAATATAAAACTACTTTGGTATGGAGCCTTGATCATCGTAAATTACTTATTTTTCTTAGTATTGTAGTTTTTATAGGAAGTATTGCTTTATATCCTTTTATAGGTGCAGAGTTTATACCATCAATGGATCAAGGGCAGTTTACAATTAGTGTTGAAATGCCTAAAGGGACAAATCTTGAAGAAACCAATAGAGTTACAACATTAGTAGAGGAGAAAGTACTAGCTCTTCCTGAGGTTGATTCTTTACTGGTTAACATTGGTTCTGCCGGAGATGTGATGGGAAGTAGTAGTTCAGATGTGAGCAGTCTAATTGTATTATTAAAGAGACCGTCTGAAAGAAAAAAAACTACCAATGAGGTAATGGAGGAGTTAAGGAGAGACATACTAATTCCAGATACCGAAATTTCTATGGCAGCTGCTGATATGATGGGTGCAGGAATAATGGGCGGAAGTCCTATCTCCATAAAAGTCAGTGGTGATGATCTAGCTGTATTAGAAGAGATGGCAGTTAAAGTAAAAGAACAGCTTGCGGAAGTAGAGGGTGTCAGGGAGATTGAGGATAGTATTTCAGAAGGACGCCCCGAACTGCAAATTAGAATTAATAGAAGTCTTGCTGCTAAGTTTGGATTGAGATCTGCTCAAATTGGTTCTGCTGTAAAAACAGCTATTAGTGGAACTATTGCTACTAGATATGAGGTTGCGGGGGAGGAAATAGATATTAGAGTAAAGTTGGCTAGTAATGATATATCCAGTACCCAACAGATAAAAGACCTATTGATTCCATCACCAACGGGTGCTAGAGTTCCCTTGAACCGTATTGCTGATTTTAGCGTTGAACAGGGTCCTAGAGAGATTTTGAGGAAGAATCAGGTTAGATATGCTCAGGTAACCGCTGACATATATGGTACTAACCTGGGTCAAGTTATGCCTCTTATAAGAGAAAGAATAGATCAAAATCTTAGTATTCCTGATGGTTATCAAGTGGAATATGGTGGTGAATATAAAGAGATGCAGGACGCCTTTATTAATCTAGTATATGCCTTACTACTTGCTATAGTCTTAGTATATATGGTAATGGCCTCACAGTTTGAATCACTAATTCATCCCTTTATTGTAATGTTTACTGTTCCGATGGCTGCTATAGGTGTTATGCTTGGTCTTTTTATCACTGGCCATAATTTTTCTGTAGTATCGATTATTGGTGTAGTTATGCTGGCAGGTATTGTAGTAAATAACGCTATTGTACTAATTGATTATGTTAATACATTACGCAGCAAGGGGAGTACGATCAGGGAGGCTTTATTGGAAGCTGCACCTATTCGTTTGAGACCAATACTAATGACCACTTTAACAACAATCCTTGCTTTGTTCCCTCTAGCATTAGGCTTTGGTGAAGGTAGTGAAGTACAGGCGCCGATGGCGGTAGTAGTTATTGGTGGACTCACTGTCTCTACTTTACTCACCTTATACTTACTACCTGTCTTATATTCATTGATTTCAGGTGTTAGAAGAAAGGTTACTGAAGGAGATAATATAAATATTAGTTAACTAGGCTGGATTGTCTGCAATTCCATTTGGTGGAAAATATTTGATTGCTTAACAGATGTTACTTGTGGATATAATATTTAACCATCTTTAAGTAGGTCTAAAGAAAAATACACTAGCATAAGGTTTAAACCTTATGCTAGTGTATTTTTATATTATCAAGTATATTAATTTTATAGGCTGGTTTGCAGAATTAGAATAGATTTGTTAATATAATAATAAGTGGTGATAATATGAGTGATTTATTACTTAATAGTGGCAGATTTGTTGGGGCAAATCTTATCATACTTTGATAGACCCTATTTTCTTCACTTTTATTAGTTGAGCTCATAAAGAATTCGAGACGAAAAAATATGATCCCTATACTTTTCTATATATATGTTTTTTGTTATAAACAGGAATTACCTATTTTTTATTGAATACAAATAAATAAAGAAGAATGGAAATACTAGTTATAAAATGGGCTAAATATACAATCATAGATGGCTGATAGTATTTTTAGGTTAATTTACCCATTATTTATAGCTACAATCTTCAACAATTATTAAGGGGGTATTTCTTATATGTCAATTATTATGGCTGCTTTAACACCACATCCACCTATCATTATACCGGAAATTGGTAAAGAACGTAGGCGAGAAGTGAAGAAGACTATTAAAAGTCTCGAAGAGTTAGCTAAAGAGATTCAAGAGAAGAATCCAGATATTATTATAACAATAAGTCCACATGGTCCGGTATTTACCGATGCGATTAGTATTCTTGATCAGGAAGAGTTGGAGGGTAATTTTTCCGATTTTGCCTGTCCTGAGGTAGGGATGACTATCAAGACAGATCAGGAATTTATTAAGAAAATCAAAGAAAATTCCCGAGAAAAAGATTTAGAGGTGATTACTCTTTCAACGGCTGATTTGGAGAAATATAATTATCCTGTTAGATTAGATCATGGTGTAATGGTACCTTTGTATTTCATAAAACAAACTGAATTAGAAGTGCCAGTTATTCCTATTACTATGGGTCTTCTTGAATACGAAAAACTTTACCAATTTGGTGAAGTTATATATAAAACTATTGAGGGAATGGGTCTTAAGGCTATAATAGTAGCAAGTGGAGATTTATCACATCGTTTAAAACCTGGTGCACCAGCAGGATTTAATCCACTTGGAGAGAAATTTGATAATAAATTAATTGATTTGCTAAAAAATGAGAAATATAAAGAGATTTTAGATATTGAGCCACAGCTAATAGAAAAAGCAGGTGAATGTGGTTTACGTCCGATTATTATTATGTTGGGGGCTCTAAGCAAAAAGCATTATAAATCAGAAGTGAAGTCATATGAGAGCCCATTTGGTGTAGGATATGGAGTAGTAGGATTTTATCAAGAGGGTTAATAGTGTAATTACATTTGAATAGTTTATAATTTTACAAATATATTATTGAAATTAAGCTATGTTTTTTGTGGATAAATTATTTTATAATTATTACTTGATAAGAGCTTATAATATAGAAAGAGGTGAATATCTTGACAGAACAAGAAAATATATATGTAAAATTGGCTAGGAATACTATAGAGAAGTACTTGCAGCAAGAAGAAATGATTATCTCAGAAGAATCTCTGCCTGAAGAATTGAAGTATCAAGCCGCTGCATTTGTCTCTATCAAAAAAAATGGACAACTTAGGGGTTGTATAGGTACAATTCTACCTACCGAAGATAGTCTTGCTGAAGAAATATGTAGTAATGCCATAAGTGCTGCTATACGCGATCCTCGTTTCCCACCTGTTAAAGAGGAGGAACTATCTGAGCTGGAAATTTCTGTAGATGTACTGGAAGAACCTGAAGCAATAGACACAGTAGATGACTTAGATCCTCATCAGTATGGGGTTATAGTAGAAAAGGGATTTCATAGAGGCTTGTTACTTCCAAAACTTGAAGGTATAGATACTGTGGAGGAACAATTAAAAATTGCTTTTAGAAAAGCAGGCTTAAGACTGGATAATGTTACTGAAGGAGTTCAATTATACAGATTTAAAGTAACAAGGCACAAATAATCATAAATCAATACTATAGGAATTTCCTTTTTTGAGTAGTCGCATTTACAGATATTACTTCACTCATGGAAAAGTGCTAATCTCAGCTTCTCCTGCAGACAAAAAGTATCAAAATCAAACTCACTACACTATCGTTTGTTCTGACGCAAGTTGATTCGCTAATACTGGCATCAACCTTGCGTTTAAAATAGAAGATGGCAGTGACTTGGTTTCGATGACCTGATACTGAACCGTCCATGCGTAAAAAAAGAGGGTTCAGTGACTTGGTCTCGATGACCTGATACTGAACCGTCCATGCGTAAAAAAAGAGGGTTCAGTGAAACAAGATTTTGATGGTAACTTTTTGTCGTTCGTGCGAGGCCGTGGCACTTTTAACATTCCTTCGGTTAATATCTGTAAATGTTGGTATAATAAAGGTTCCGGAACGTAGTGGAGGATTAATTAAATCTGTAACACCTAGTACCATAATCATAAGAGTAGGTGATTCTAATAAAAGAAGCTAGCTTTTACCAGAAAAAAGAGGATGATAAGGTATTATGCAGTCTCTGTCCCCATAATTGTTTAATCTCATCTGGAAATAAAGGAATATGTCGGGCTAGATTGAATAAAGAAGGGATTTTGTATTCGGAAAACTATGGGAAGATTAGTTCTTTAGGATTGGATCCAATTGAAAAGAAACCCTTGTATCACTTTTATCCAGGGAGTAAAATATTATCAGTTGGTACCTTTGGGTGTAATTTCACTTGTGATTACTGCCAAAATTGGCAAATAAGTCAAGAAAAACCCCCATTAAAAAAAATATACCCTGATCAGCTTATTGAAATGGCAAAAAAGAGGGATACTATTGGTATAGCATATACTTATTCAGAACCATCAATATGGTATGAATATATCAGAGAAACAGCAGAGAAAGCTAAAAAAGAAGGACTAAAGAATGTTATGGTTTCAAATGGTTATATAAGTAAAGAGCCCTTAGAAAAATTGATACCATATATAGATGCGGCAAATATTGATTTAAAATCTTTTGATAATGAGTTTTATCGTAAACTCTGTAGTGGAAAGTTAGTACCTGTATTACGAAATATCGAATTGCTATATAAAAATGATGTTCACATTGAAATAACTACATTAATT
>JBDNGI010000145.1:0-3204 GCA_041689345.1 Halanaerobiales bacterium | reverse complement strand
TGTGCTAAGTGTATACGCAATTAGCATAGGATTGGGCTTAATGGCTTTGATAATAAATGGTTCAAATTTTCATGATGCCATAGCCATGTTATTTATTGTTATTATTATTTTAATCTATGGTGCCTGGAAGTTAGGGATTTTCACTGTGGAAATACCGACAGAAGGTACTTCATTAGAGAACTCTAATTTATAAATATTGGACTCATAGGATCCAGCCTTAGCTGGATCTTTTATATTAAAGGAAAGTGAAAAAGAAACAAAGAAAAATAATTTTAATATTTTGACCTGTTGTCTTTAACCTCGCTATCCACTAATTTTTATTATTTAGATTTTTATTAGTATATTATGCAATAATATTATATAATACATATATATAATATTAGAATCCAAATCGTAGATTATAAAAAGTTAGGAGGAGGTAAAATGACCTACAAAGAAGTTATACTTAAAGAAATTGAGGAAATTCCTGTAGATAAGTTGGAAGAAATTATTGATTTTATAAGATTTTTAAAGATAAAATCTCTTAAAGAAAAAAGAGATATCACAATTGTTAGTGAAAGTAGTTTGAAGAAAGATTGGTTGTTACGAGAGGAGGATGAAGCATGGAGAGATTTATGAAAGGCGAAGTTGTAGTGGTTCCTTTTCCGTTTTCCGATCTTACAAATTCTAAAAGACGTCCTGCGTTTGTTTTAGCCAATCTTATTGGTAATGATTTAATTCTTTGTCAAATTACAAGTCAAAGTATTAATGATTCCTATGCTATTTCCGTTAATGATAAAGATTTTGAAACTGGTTCGCTATCCAAACCTAGTAATATTAGGCCTAACAGAATCTTTACTGCTGATAGAAGCATTATTTTATATAGTATTGGTAAATTGAAGCAAGAAAAAATAACAGAAATACAAAATAAAGTGATACAGATAATAAAGTGAGTTCTTAGTATATTTATCATTTAGTAGTATATTATTCATTTTATTCATCAAAACATTCTTGACATTATATAATAGATGTGTTTTAATAATATATAAATAAAAAAATATAGTATAATCTGAGTCAAATCTTCAGTTAATGGAGAACGGGGGACCCAGAATTCCGGGGCTAATTTGGTATTTGTTTACCAGAAGGAGACCTTTTACTTCTAGTCCGTCAGCTAACCTCGTCGACTAATAAAGGGACAGATACTGAATGTATATTCCATTATACACTACGGTTTTCTGTGGTGTTTTTTTATTTCTAAATAAATATTTGTAGAAAGCGATTTTTAGTAACATTTTTTATATAAAATATAAGAATACAAGCCCATTAGTTTAATTATAAGGTTGACTTAGGACTATCTTCAGTTTATAATTGTATAATGTGAGTATAAAATAAAATTATAGGACTTTGTGTTTGAATGCACATACTCAAGATGGGGTTTTCTATGGATAACAAAGACTGGAGTAGAATATTTCAGGCTATGGGTCTACTAGCCCAATTGGGTATTGTGATGGTAGCTAATATGGGAGTTGGTTTTTTATTAGGTAGTTTTATAGATAGATTATTAGCTGATAGCATTATCTTTAGACTAATAGGCCTTATTCTTGGAATACTTTCTGGTTTTTATTCTAATTATAGATTAATTAAAGTATTTATTGATAATAATAAAGTCGAGTGAAAGATTATTTAAAATTATAATAATAAAGTTGAATAAAGGATTATTTAAAAGGGAGGTATCAATATTATGAATCCAGGTCCAAAGATTATTACATATATGTTTGGAAATCAAAATTTACCAGTAACTGATACATTAATTGTAAGTTGGGTTGTAGTTCTTATACTTATAGTATTTGCTCGTCTAGCTACCAGTAATTTAAAAATGAGGCCTAATTCTTTACAGAATTCCCTTGAGTTGTTGATTGAAGCAATCTATGATCAGATTGAACCTATGTTACCAGGCGAGGGGTGGAAGTTCCTGCCTTTTATTGCCACTATTTTTCTGTATGTAGGTCTTAATAATCTAATAGGTTTAGTACCAATTCCGGGAAACACAAGCCCGACTGGAGACTTAAATACAACAGTTGCATTAGCACTTATTGTATTTGTTGTTAGTAATTATTCTGCTATAAAGGAAGCAGGATTATGGGGGTACATAAAAGGGTTTGCAGAACCTGTATTTTTCTTATTACCAATTAATTTGATAGGTGAATTAGCAAAACCAATATCTCATTCATTCCGTCTCTTTGGAAATGTTGTTGGTGGTGGAATTATTATTACTTTGCTTTACCAGGCTTTTCCCTGGTTTATTCCAGTTCCATTTCATCTATGGTTTGATCTTTTTGTAGGGTTAATACAGACATTAATATTTGGAATGATAGCTATTGCTTACATATCGGTGGCAAAGCAGTAATTAAATTAAAATTGTTATAGGGGTGTTGAAATATGATTCAATTTACACCAGAGGTTGTTGATTCGATTATACGAATGGCTGCTTTAATAGGAGCAGGTATTGCTGTTATTGGTGGTCTTGGCCCTGGTATTGGTATGGGTTATGCTGCTGGAAAGGCTACAGAAGCAGTAAGGCGTCAGCCTGAAGCTCGCGGCTCAATTATTACAACAATGCTATTGGGACAGGTAGTTTCTGGATCCACTGGGATATATTCATTAGTAATTGCGATTTATCTAATATTTAGTTAAGGTGGATTAGGTATAATGAAGGAAATTAAAGATCCAGTAAAATTACAAAAGGAAGTATTGAAAAAAACATACATAATATCAATTATTCCAATAATATCTGCACTAATTATGGGTGAATACTCTTCTTTGTTAGGGTTCTTATTAGGGTTAGTGATTAGTACCTTAATGTTTAGGTTAAAGTTTGTCAATATAAGCCGGTCTATTGATATGTCAGAGGCAAAAGCAAACACTTTTATTCGGAATCGTTACTTTATCGAGTACTTAATATACTTTGTTGTATTAATAGTTTCTGCTCGGAATCCATCTTTAGACTTTCTTGCAGCAGCTATTGGCCTGTTTATGTTAAAGTTTACAGTTTTATCCTGGGCTCTAATTGACTTATTTCGAGATAGTATAGAGCGAAAGATAGATTCATATAAGAATTAAGATGTGATGTCCAGGGAATCATTTACATATAGTGGTTTTCTGTCATATAATAGTTAATTTTTTTGGATCATCTCCATAAACGTTGGTAATATACCTAGATATTTT
>JBDNGI010000144.1:0-1844 GCA_041689345.1 Halanaerobiales bacterium | reverse complement strand
CTTAATAAACCTATATATGGTCTTGATGATTCCAAGAAACTAAGTGAAAAAAAGAGGGAAGAACTATATGCTTTGATTATGCAGAATGCAATCACAGTAGGAATAGGAATTGTTAATAATAATATAATTGATGAAATCAATATTCTACAGGCGACTTTTAAAGCAATGAAATTTGCCATAAAAGACTTGTCAAAAATACCGGACTATATTCTTGTCGATGGAAATATGAAGATTCCAAATATAAAGCATAAACAAGATTGTATAGTTGATGGGGATTGTTTTATCAATTCCATTGCAGCAGCTTCAATTATTGCTAAAGTAACCAGAGATAGGATAATTGATGATTATCATAATCAATATCCTCATTATGGATTTAATCGAAATAAAGGTTATGGAACTAGTGAACATATCCAGGCTTTAAAAGAACATGGCACTACTCCTATTCATAGATTTTCATTTTCAATTGTAAACAAGTATCATTTTACCCATTTTGAAAATCATATTAAACAGGCGAGAAGTGAAAACGAGTTAAAAGAGCTCGGTCATCTAATAGCTAAAAGAGGCATATTTTCAGAAGATAATTTAAATAGGTTAAGAGAACTTTATCAGGAGAAATTTAAGAGTATTATTAATTCTTAAATTGATATTTACTAAGATTTATTGTAAAAAAAATTATTACTTGCTCAATAAAATTTTTCTGCAGTAGAATTAGCAGTAGAATTAGCAGTAGAATTAGCAGTAGAATTATATAATCTATATGAAGTAGTCAAAAAGTATGTTGATAGGATTTAAATATCTATTTATGGCAGTTCGCAAAATCCTGCCTTAAAAAAACTAAGGAGATGAATATTAATGAAATTTAATGCAAGTCAAATTACAAAAATAGCAGCAATAGCAGCACTTTATGCTGTAATAACAATTGTCCTGGCGCCTATATCTTATGGTCCTATACAGGTTCGAATAAGTGAGGCTTTAACATTACTACCATTTTTTATGGGATCACCTGCAGCAGTCGGCTTATGGATAGGGTGTATGATTGCTAATTATTTTGGTGGGAATGGATTAATTGATATTGTATTTGGTGCTGGTATAACATTAATTGCTGGATTACTAACTGCTAGAGCACGTAATCTTTATATTGGGGCCATTTATCCCGTTCTTTTAAATGCCTTTGGTGTAGCTTTAATATTATATTTAGCATTTGAGTTACCTTATTGGATAACTGCATTACAAGTGGGTTTAGGGCAATTAATTGCAGTTTTTGTATTAGGAATTTTACTTATGAAAATACTGATAAGATATGATTTTTTTAAGAAACTGTAATATGTATATAGTATATTAAAATAACAGGGGGAATTCTTCTAAAGAAGATAGTAGAATTCTCTTTCATTAGCATATAACTATTAACAATTATGTTTGAGAGTTAACATAGTTTTCTCCAAATAATAAAATCAAATTAGAAAATGTAGTTACAGAAATCTTTAAGTTACAGCAAATTACTAAATTATATTGACAATTATTTCTCAATATAATATAATAGATAAAATTAAATAATTATTTCCTTTAAGTTGGACCTGTGAGTTCAGTAAGGATAATATGAGTAGATATTTGAGTTAAGGATAATATTATTTATTAGAGAAAGTTATAAATATATGTACTTATCCTTTATATCTAAAATTTTTATGAGTTGTAATTAAGATATAATTTAATTACTATTCCTGCTTATATGTCTTTAAATCCTTTACTGATCTCAGGTAAAGGTTTTTTTATGTCTAAGGTTTATATAATACAAATATGGGGGTAGATTAAGCATGAAAGAGAAATACTTTAGTAAGTCACGGGAT
>JBDNGI010000143.1:0-2559 GCA_041689345.1 Halanaerobiales bacterium | reverse complement strand
TATTACCTGTAGCATTTCATCCATATATCTATCGTCAATATCTTGACCTATTATTTCAAGTAATTTATCATCTTGAGCGTCTTCTTTTTCAACCCTTTTAACAAGATCGAAATCATCTATTTCATTAATCTCTGCTATAATTTCCCTGGCCTGTTCATGAATTACCTGGCCTCCATCTTCCCAATATAATTTGTAACCATTATATTCTGCTGGGTTATGACTGGCTGTAATTACAATACCACCTACGGCTCTCAATTCTCTAACAGCAAATGATAATTCTGGTACAGGACGTAGTTCATCAAAGAGATATGCTTTAATACCATTTCCGGCTAATACAAGTGCAGCCTCCAGGGCAAATTCAGGTGATTTATGTCGTGAATCATAAGCAATCACAACACCCCGTCCTTTTCCATCATCACTATAGTTTATTATGTAATTAGCCAACCCTTGAGTAGCCTTTCTGATGATATATTTATTCATACGATTGGTGCCATTTCCAATAACACCCCTCATACCACCAGTTCCAAAGTTTAAATCTTTATAAAACCTGTCCTCTATTTCTTCTTCATCATCCTGTATAGATCGCAATTCTTCCTTGGTCTCTTCATCAAAATAATCACTTAAGAGCCATTCCTTATACTTTGACATATAATTCAATGACCAATCATCCCTTCCTGAAATAAACTTATTTATTCATTTAAAATCATTATACCTCAAATTATACCATTTATTAAGGATTAGTTCAAATTTACTATATTAAATTTCACTTTGATCTTTTACTTTTTTTTATTAATTACCCTACCTATTATTATTACTTACTTTTATGAAATTTATTTTGTTAATCTGTTCAAAAAATCTCAGCATATACACTGGTAATTATATATCTCCAATCACTACTTTCCTAACATACATTTATAAGGAACAAAAATAAGTGAACTGAATAATATATATCTCTACTACAAAAAAAATAACATATTGATAAATCCAGTATTCACACTATAAATAAACCCATAATTATGATATAATTAAAAGTATAAAGAATATGGGAGATAATCCATGTTTGCAAGAGTTTTTGAAAAGTCACAGTATCTACTCTGGGGAATATATACTCCTTCACTCAACGGTAAAGCTTAACTTCGTTTCAAAATATATAACCCCTTATATGTATAATTTTCTAACACACACACTAAAAAATTAGCTTTCTTTATTATTTGCTTTGATACAGGTATTAAATGAAGAATATAGTAATATATAATTATAAAACAAACTATTAAGGAGATGTCTTATGAAGAAGAAAGCTATAGGTATTTTACTGATGATTTCAATTAGTTTTCTGTTATTAACTGGATGTGGTGGTGATTTACAACTCTATAATGTAACTATTACAGGTCATATCGAGGATTTCGTAACGGGTCAATTTGTAGACGGAGCAGATATTTACATTAATACTACATATAAAGATACCACAAACCAATGGGGAAATTTCGAATTTACTTACTCAACAATAGGTACTTCTACATTAAAAATAACAAAATTAGGTTATGATACAAAAACAATAAAAATATCTCCAACAAGTGATGGCGAAATATTTTTACCCGATATTACAATATCAAAGATTAACAATGAATATTCTGGAAGCATTTCAGGCCATGTCATACTCATGAGCACTAACGTTACCACTGCTTCAACTAGCAATGTTAAAGTTATGGCAACTAAGAAAGAAGTAACTCCAGATGGTACTATATATTGGATATATAGCGATATAGCAATAGCTGATCTTCAGACATCTGCAGAGGAGAATTATATCATAGAACATGCTAAAATTGATATGCCCCTAACTGTAATAGGTTTTGAAGATTACAACGATAATGACATTATAGAGACTGGTGAATTCTTTGGTGAATATCAATCTACAATAACATTAACTAATGGTGAACATAGAGATAAAATTGATTTTATAGTGCAACCAGAAGCCGAAACGTCATCTATACAGAGCACAGATTCTATAAAAATTATTATAAAAACACTACCGAAAGGGGAATAAATTATGAAAAAAACTAATTTAAATGTAATTTTATTAACTCTTGTCTTATGTCTCTCACTTTCATTTCTAGTATCTGCTGATAACAGCAATAACGAATTAATGGGCGATTTCAAACTCCAGGGCAATAGAACTATTAATATTAATTCCAAAGACTATGTACCACTGGAAGAGGTTGCCCGTATATTAGATTATAGCTATGACTGGGAACGGGTTAAAACCAGGGTGAATGGGCATCTTAATCATCGTAATTTTGAAAACGAATCTTTTTTGATTGCTTATGGTTATCTCTATCTTCCATTAGAATCTTATGAGGAATTATTCGATTTAGAGATAATCGTTAGGGGTAATAAATATTATGTCTACCGTATTAGACCACCTTACATACCAATTATTTCAGATTTAAAACTGATTTTACAAACTGATAAAACTCAGTATAAACGAAATGAACCGATAGCCATATCACTTCTACTAATAAACCAATCAGACCGTTCTTACACTTTAAGGTTTAATTCTAG
>JBDNGI010000142.1:0-3182 GCA_041689345.1 Halanaerobiales bacterium | reverse complement strand
GGATATATATTAGAGTTGATATGTAAAAGAACTATCTAAAAAGAATAGGAGGAATTAGTTCTATGAATCCAATCATTTCAAGTATAGTTTATTTTATTATAGGCATGTTATTTTGCGCTTTAGGTTATAAGATATTCGATATTATAACACCATTTGATTTAAATGAAGAAATTGATAACCATAATATAGCTGCAGGTTTAACTGTTGCTGGTATTTTTGTTGGTATAGCCATCGTTGTAAGTGCGGCTATTAGTTAAGAGATTAAAATTATCAGTTAACTACAGATCTAAAACTAGAATTTTTATTTAATGAAAGGTGGTAAAAGATTAATGTATAAGATAGAAGATGGAGTAATAAAGTTGGAGAATGGTACTATAAATGAAGGTTTAATCGCAATAGCCAGTGGTAAGGGTGGTGTAGGTAAGTCAACTGTTACAGTCAATCTAGTTATTTCCCTGGCTGAGGCTGGTAAGAGGGTTGGTATTCTGGATGCAGATATTCATGGATTCAGTATTCCCAGAATTATTGGACTAAAAGATGAGGCTAAGGTCAGAGATGAAAAGATAATAATTCCACCAGAATCTTTTGGTATTAAAGTTATCTCAATGGGTTCATTTGTAGGCGAAAGAAATCCTGTAGTCTGGAGGGCACCACTTCTTTCAGGTGCATTGCAACAGTTTATGCAAGATGTAGAGTGGGGAGATTTAGATTATCTATTACTGGATCTACCTCCCGGGACAGGTGATATGGCCCTGGATATAATGCAAAAGCTTCCTCATGCTGAAATCCTGGTAGTGACTACTCCACAGCCAACAGCTGTACATGTTGCAGGGAGAATCGGAAAAGTAGCTGAAAAATTAGATATTGATATACTAGGTGTTATAGAGAACATGGCCTATTTTCAGTGTAACGATTGCGGACATAAAGAATATATATTTGGACAGGGTGGGGGCAAAGAGTTAGCTAAGGAACTGAATACAGATTTATTGGGACAACTTCCCCTTGACCCTATTGCTAGACAGGGAAGTGATGATGGGTTACCTGTTGTAAAGGAGAAACCAGAACTGGAGATTAGTAAGATTTATAAGGAAAATACAAACAAAATTATTTCCAGAAATCATGATTTTGATCCTGATAAAAAGCCAATAGCACTACAAAATGGTTCGGCCTGTCATTAAATAGTATACTTAAATATATTATTTCGGAAACTTTCATAATAAACCAGATATTATAATTATATGTTAAGCAGACGATAATCAAATTGACATTCATCATAATCATAATCAGGAAAATTTGATAATATAAAGTTCATATCAAGACTAAGTAAGCGGGAAGATCTTTATCTATAAAGTACTTGTCACTTCAATTTTATAATAAGTCAAATTATCAGAAGGTGATATAAATGGGTAATTACGATTATCAGATTATCATAGTAGGTGCTGGTCCAGCAGGCTCTATCTGTGCATATCAGCTGGCTTCTTGTGGTATATCCGTTCTATTAATTGAAAAAGAAAAACTACCACGGAAGAAACCATGTGGTGGAGCCCTCTCCATAAAAGCAAAAGAATTGATAGATTTTGATATAAGTGATGTAATTGGCAATAAGATAAAGACTGTTACCTTTAAACATGGAAAAAAAAAAATTAGCTATAACAGTAATATTTGTTTTACTAATCTTGTGAATCGGAGTCAGTTCGATTATCACTTAACAATGGAAGCCTGTAAAAATGGAGCGATATTACATGAAGGTGAGAAGGTCCAGGAGATAATGGAAGTTGAAGATGGAGTAGCAGTAATCACATCGAAAGGCAGCTACTACAGTAAATTAGTGATAGGCGCAGATGGTGTTTTAAGCAGAGTAGCAGCCAGTATGGACTTAAATCAAAAGCAGGCAAAATCGGTAACATATGAAGGTGATTTATCTGTAACTCCCACCACTATGCAACGAGAAGAAATTTTAATCGACCTGGATATAATATCAGACGGATATGGCTGGGTCTTTCCTAAAAAGGATATACTTTCAATTGGTATTGGACAGGTTGTTAAGAAAAAGATTGATTATAGGAAAAGGTTTAATAATTTTGTTATAGAACAGAACCTTGACAATTATGAATACAACTATAAACCCAGAGGATATTTAATCCCTACTGGTGGAAAGATCAACCAAATATCTAATAAAAATGCTCTTCTGGTAGGTGATGCAGCCGGTCTGGTTGACCCACTTACGGGAGAAGGTATCTATTATGCCCTTAGAAGTGGTATCATAGCTGCTGAAGTCATTAATGATTTTTTAGCAGGAAAGGCTGAGTTAAAAACTTATCAGGAGAAAATAGAAAATGAGATAGGAGCTGAATTTAAGACAGCCAGTAGATTATCATATCTTTTTTATAAATTTCCAAAACTTGTTTTTAATCTAATGGAAAAAGATAGAGCAATTATTGAATCGATAATTAAATCTATAAGTGGAGAGATAAGCTATAGAGATTTCTATAATAACTTAAATAAGTTCTCTCTTTTATCTAATAGCCTTAAATTATACTTAAAGAGTTCTTAAAATAGTAGATAGATAGAAGGCTGACGGCTTTGCGTCAAGAAATCAATTATAGAAAAACCAGGGAATAGCAAGACTAACTCCCTGTTTTTTCTATATTAATATATTTATTTCTGATACTATAAAAGCCAGGCGTTCCAGGGAGTAAGAAAAATTAAGATAATAAATATGAGTATAAAATAGTTAAGAAATTTTAATGTATAAAACTTAAATATAAAAAAATTACAACAATCCGAGTTTATCTAATGTCATTAACTTTACTATACTTAAATTTACCTTAATAGTCTATGTCTAGACTAGACTTAAGTGTGATAGTAGGACATACGGAGGAATTAATATATATATATATATATATATATAGCCAGGGAAAATGCCCTGGCTATTCTCAATTTTGCAAGAAAAAATTTACATTCCTGGTCTCCTGCGTTCTTCCATTTCTTCCATCATTTCTTTTCTTTGTTCAGGATCCAGATCCATAATCAGGTGCATAAGTTCTGCTACATGATGGCGTTCATCATTTGCAATTTCCAGGAATAATATACTTGCCTCGGAATTTGTTGTCATTCGGGCATGACGTTCATACTGGTTTATAGCTTCAAGTTCACCTATTAGGTTGACTCTCAATAATTCC
>JBDNGI010000141.1:0-3108 GCA_041689345.1 Halanaerobiales bacterium | reverse complement strand
TTTGCTGGTAGCATTTCTGGATAATATGCTTCAATAGACATAGTTAACTTCCTTTTTTTGTTAGCTAATTCCTGGTAGAATTCATTGATTTTTATAAACTACCTCTTTAACCTCGTCAAAGCTATTTTTTGCCTTGATTGTTTCCTTAATTCCTTCTATTTATCTTACAATTCTTCATTTACATAACATGAACATATGTATACTGTTATATTTTTCTGAGACTGGACAACATATAATGCATATGTCTTCTGCGATTATCTTTTACCAGATACCCCTCATCTTTTAAGATGTTTAGATATCTATATAGGGTAGTATCAATGATGTAGTCATGGCTTCTTCTAATTTTTGTGGTAAATAAGATGGGATTATTTAAAATAATTTCTTCATATACCTCTCTTACTGCAGATTCTGTATTTTTAAATATCTTTGACATACCTCTATACTCTTCCAATATACTGTCAGTCTTGCCTTGATTAAGCCGTTCCAATCTCTCCTTTGCCTTCTGCAAAAAGTAACTTATCCAGCCATTCCAGTCATTTTCTCTGAAAAGTTTAACTAACTGATGATAGTATTCTTTCTTATCCTTAGAAAAAGCAGCAGATAGATAAAAAGTTCTTTCCCTAGTAATATCTAGAGCGTTAAAGATATATGGAATTAAAGCTCCGGTTATGCGCCCATTACAATATCTCCAGGGGTGAATCATAACTAGTTGCCCATAAGCAACGGCTGCAGTGACTAATGGATGTAACTTGCTTTTCCTAATAAAATTATCTAAGTTATCCATTAATTCATTGATTCTATCTGTACTGGGTTGTATATGGTTTCTAACATCAAGACCATCAGTATCCTCTACTAACCAGATTTGTCGCTTTCTATATAACTCTGTTTGAGCTATAATTCTTTGCTTGCGATTATCAAGTAGTTTCTCTTGAAAATCATTTAATAGAACAAGAGAAAATCCTTTTTCTTCTACTATAGAATCCTGTTCTTTATAATAATCAACCATAAAACTAATTTCAGTAAGGTCATCAGCACCATAACCCCTATCCAACAACTGGTCCAGGTACTCATCAAAACTAAGCTCACTTATTTCAAGAGAGGCAGCAGATAAAACCTCTTCTGCCCTTAAATAGGCTTGTACAAGTTTGTTTTGAGGGATATATCTTAACATACTATCAAAGTGACCTATTTCCAGGTTGATTTGCATAATATGATCTTTAAAGCTTTCTTCTTTTATGTTTTTTGTTGGTAGCATTTCTGGATAATATGCTTCAATAGACATAGTTAACTTCCTTTAGTTTGTTAGCTAATTCCTGTTAGTATTAGATTATCACTTTTATAGGCTTTAATTAAAAAAATCTTTAACTCCCTTTTTCATAAACCCAAGGTATCTCAACATCAATAACACTTTTGATTATTTTTAAAAAATCTAAACCAATTAAACCTTTAATTTCATTTTTAGGATCAATATTTCCAAAATCTAGTCTAATATTAGCAAAAGTAGAATCTCCAATATATAATTTATCTATAGACTTTTGAAAAAACTTGATTTCTCCACCAATTCCTCGTGTTGTACCAATAATATCATTCATTTCTGGGTACAACTCCATATCTTCTACAAAATTAGAATTAATAATAGATTGAACAGCACCAGTATCAATAACAACATTATCTATAACCTTTTCTTTATTATTAAAAATAATCTTGATTTCAGTACATATTAACCCATCATAGTGATATACTTTCATAAGATATTAATGCACCATCCTAAATCCAAACATATCTTTAATCTCTATAACTATTTTTTCATTGGAAGTATGAAATACTACCTCATCATCCTTACACGATCCAAGTTCCCTCGCAGCTTTTTTTCCATCTTCAATTGAATGAATAACTTTCATATCACTTATTACTTTTTTCTTTCCAATTATGGATGAATCAAGTATTTTAAGTTTGACCCACTGATCAGGGTATTTCTGTTTTACTTTTTCCCATTTCATAGGTATCACCTACTTGGATGTATTTTTTGCTATTTTAATATATATCATTATTCTACTTAATTATACCAGCTATTTTGGATTTTCTCAAATTAAACAAGCGGCTGTTTTATCTGTTACTAGCTGATGATCGCACTCTTATTTACCACCACATCTTTTTCCTATTTCATATTTAAAGTTCTAATAATGCATAAATCTCTGTAAACATAAAATTAATGTAGCTTTTCTTGTTTTCTCTAACAAGAAACATATGATCCTCCAAGAAGTAAACAAATCTGCTAAGACTTGTGTTTGGCATACCAAATTTTCTCTCAATCATCCTGGGAGTAAATATCGGATGACTTAATAAAGATTTTATATAATATGAAAGATTATTTGAATTACTAAGTTCTTCTCTCATACAATCTAATAGTCCTTCATAATATTCCATGATATGCTCAGTCTTCTTTTGACTACTTACAGCCTGTTCTTTCAATACTTTTAAAAAATATTTTATCCACCCTTGCCAGTCACCATTGCGAAGTAATTCAACTAAGCGAGAATAGTACTCTTCTTTGTCTTTGCGAAAAGCACTAGATATATACATACTTCTCTCCCTAGTAATACCTAAAAAATTAAATATATATGGAATAAGGGCTCCGGTTGTACGTCCGTTAACATATCTCCAGGGATGAATCATAGCTAATTGTCCATAAGCAATAGCAGCTGTTATTAATGGGTGTAACTTACTTTTTCTAATGAAATTATTTAAGTTATCCATTAATTCATTTATTCTATCTTCACTAGGCTACATATGGTTTCTAACATCAAGACCCTCAGTAGCCTCTACTAACCAGACTTGTCGTTTTCTGTATAATTCAGTTTGCACTATAGTTCTTTTCTTACGATTATCAAGTACTTTCTGTTGAAAATCATTTAATAGATCAAGGGAAAAACCTCTTTCTTCATCTATAGAATTTTGTTCTTTATAATGGTCAATCATAAACCTTATCTCTATTAAATCATCTGCTCCATATCCTTTATCCAACAACTTGTCCAGGTATTCATCAAAACTAAGCTCACTTATTTCAAGAGAGGCAGCAGATAAGACTTCTTCTGCCCTTAAAAAGGC
>JBDNGI010000140.1:0-2557 GCA_041689345.1 Halanaerobiales bacterium | reverse complement strand
TTGCTGTAGTTATTGCTATAGTAGTTGGTGCATTATTTGGTCTTTTTATTCCCAATGTTGGTATTACAGACTCATTACGAGTAAGGATGTATCCTACAATAGCTGATCTTATTATTGCAATGGCTGCTGGTGCGGCAGGTGCATATACTTTAGTGAAAGGTCAGTTAGAATCTGGTTTGGTGGGAGTAATGGTAGCAGCATCATTAATTCCAGTAATGAGTACAATTGGTATAGGTATATCCTTCGGTCATAGTAGTATGATTCTCGGGGCAGGGCTTCTTTTACTTGGTAACTACTTATCATTATTATTAGCCAATATAGTTGTTTTTTATTTTAAAGGATTGAAACCACAGATATGGTATAAACATAAAGCTAAAAAAATTATAAAAAATAGTTTAGCCTTTATAGTAGTCGCAGTTCTTTTAATTAGTGTACCTTTAGGTATAATAACAGTCTATCAATTTTATACAGAAAAGCCGGTAGAAAAAATCAGGGGTATTATAAATAATCATTTAGTGGCTGATTGGAAATATAGGATTGACGAAATAAATATTCATGGAAATTTAATAGAAATATATTTATTTGCTGAGGAGGATTTAAATAAGGAATTATTAATTACTATTAAAAATGAGATTCAACGAAATCTTAAAAATGAGTATAATATTAATTTTAAAGTAATTCCTATAGAAGAAATAAAGTTATAAATTGTTTTAATTGATAGGGGAACTAAATTATCAGTGGGATTTTGCACAAATTATACTCTCATTTCATAATATATTAAGGTTATAATATAACTATTAATTTGTTTTGGGAGGTTATTGAGTATAATGGATGAAGTTAATGTAGAGATTTTAAGAACAGATCTTTTGATAATTGGAGGAGGTACTGCTGGCTGTCTAGCAGCTGTAAAAGCAAAACAAAAAAATCCAGATCTAGATGTTTTAATATTAGAAAAAGCTCATATAGAAAGAAGTGGTTGTCTAGCAGCAGGAATGAATGCAATTAACGCCTACATAAATCCTGGAGAGACGCCAGAAAGTTTTGTTAAGTATGTTAGAGCTGATGCTATGGGTCTAATAAGAGAAGATCTGGTTCTTTCTATGGGTGAAAGGTTGAATGAAGTAGTAGAAGAGGTTGAGTCCTGGGGTCTTCCTATAAAAAAAGATGAAGATGGTAAGTACGCTGTTCGAGGTAGATGGAATATCAAAATTAATGGTGAAAAGTTAAAACCGATTATTGCAAATAAGGCGATTGAATCAGGCGCACAGGTCCTGAACAGAGTAGCAGTAACAAACTTAATAGTAGAGGATGGTAAGGTTAAAGGAGCACTAGGTTTTGGGGTAAGAGATAGTGTTTTTTATGTAGTAAATGCTAAAGCTGTACTAATTGCTACTGGTGGTGCTGCTGGTATATACCGTCCTAATAATGAAGGATCATCACATCATAAAATGTGGTATTCACCATTTAATACAGGTGCTGGTTATGCTATGGGAATACGGGCAGGCGCGGAGATGACTTCTTTTGAAATGAGATTTATTGCCTTAAGAACAAAGGATGTAATAGCTCCTACTGGTACATTGGCTTTGGGTTTTGGGGCAAGACAGGTGAATTCAAAAGGCGAGCGGTTTATGGCCAATAAATACGGACATATGGGAGCCGAAGGTGCACCTACTCCATTAAGGGTATATGGGCCAACACAGGAAGTAAAAGAAGGTCGTGGTCCTGTATTTATGGATACCACTCATTTAAGTGAAGAAAATGTTAAAGAGTTAAAAGCGAGTTACTTAAATATGTATCCTGAATTAATTTTATCCTGGGCAGCCAACGATTTTGATCCAGCTAAGGAAGCTATTGAAATTCAGGGAACAGAGCCATATATTGTAGGTGGTCATACACAATCGGGTTATTGGATAGATGTAAATAGAAAAACCAGTATAGAAGGTCTATATGCTGCAGGAGATGTTGCTGGAGGTGCACCTTATAAATTTGTGAGTGGTTGTTGGGCAGAAGGTGCAATAGCTGCAGAAAGTGCTGTTGACTACATAAATGAAAAAGAAGAAGACTTTATAGATATAGAGGGTGTAAATGATTTTAATATTCAGGAGGAATTATTGAGAGTATTTGCTCCAATAAGTCGTCAGGACGGAGTTCGGGCTGATGAGATGGAAGAGAGACTACAGAAAACAATGGATGAATATGCCGGAGGTGTCAGCCGTTATTATGAGATGAATGATAGTGAATTACTAATAGCAGAAAAGAAGTTGAAGCATTTAAAAACACAAATACAATATTTGACTGCTGATGGCTTACATGATTTAATGAATTGTCATGAAATAATAGATAGATTAGATGTGGCAGAGGTTCTTGTAAAACACTTATTATATCGGAAAGAAACCAGATGGCCTGCTTATCAAAGCAAAATTGATTATCCTAATTTAAATGATAGAGACTGGTTGAAATTTGTTAATAGTAGGTTAAACAATGAACAGATAGAAATAATGGAACGTCCTTATAAACAATTAATTGCTGGAGATAGATATGTTCCGTAAAATTTTCC
>JBDNGI010000139.1:0-3067 GCA_041689345.1 Halanaerobiales bacterium | reverse complement strand
TATAAGTAATTTTAATAGTCCATTCATAAATTCTGTAGTTATTTAAGTGTATATTCCTTTACTCATATTTTCTTTTTCAACACTTTCTTAAATAAATTGTCAAAAAAATCCACGACTAGATTGTACGTGATCTGTCGTGGATTTTATTTATTTGCCTGATCTCTTAATTCGAATATCTCAAAATTATGGCAAAAAAATTTGGAGACCAGAAGGGGTAAGCAGCTAAAATGGAGTAGAACCGTAAATATTTTTTTATCAGAAAAAAATACTTGTACGTACGACCGGATGAGTGTTATAATAAAAGGGGAGTGATTGAATTGAGCAAAAATCAGATTAAAGAGATTATTATCAAAGAAGATGCTAATCTTGCAATACCAGCATTACTAAAGAGGCTTACTAGTAAGAAGAAAATTTATTTGATAGCTGATGATAATACATATTCAGTTGCGGGAAAAGAACTAAGTGATTCCCTAAAACATAATGGTTATCAGGTCAGAGAAGTTATTTTAGAAGGTAAAAAGATTGTAGCAAATACTGATTATTTCTTTAAAATTTTAAAGGATGTCACACGAGATGGTTATTTGATAGCCTGTGGTTCAGGTACTATTAACGATATGACTCGTTATATAAGCTATAAGTTAGAGTCTCCTTATATGATTGTGGCTACTGCGCCTTCGATGGATGGTTATGCCTCGCCTGTTTCTCCTATAACGGTTGACGGTGTAAAAACTACATATAAAGCCGTGACAGCAGAGGCTATTGTTGCTGATATTAATATTTTAAGAAATGCCCCCTGGGAGATGATTCAGGCTGGTTTTGGTGATTTGTTAGGTAAAATTTCTGCTCTAATGGATTGGAAATTGAGTTCAATATTATTTGGAGTAGATATGAATCAGGAGGCTATTTCCTTAGTAGAGGAAGAATTAATAAGTTTAATAGGACTTACAACAGAATTAAATAATAGGACTGTCCAGAGTATTAGGGTTCTTACAAAAGGCCTAATCAATTCAGGTATTGCTATGCAGATTGTCGGTAATTCTCGGCCGGCTTCAGGTACTGAACATCACATTTCCCATTTCCTGGAGATGTATGGCGAGTTGTATGATAAAAAATTACCACCACATGGAATTAAAGTGGCTTTAGGTGAGTATTTTGCTGCCAGACTATACTTAAAATTATATAAACAAGATTTTAGTGGTTTTAAAAATATAGATAATCTGGAAAAAAGAAGAGAGAGAATAGGCCAGAATTACCTTACAAGGTCAGAACCTGTTTTGAAAACACTTACTGAACGTTGGGAAGATGATCAGTTAGATATTAAGCTACTGAAAGAAAAGGAAAGCGAAATTAAGTCATTAATTAAAGAAAATGAGCAATATCTTAAGGGAATAGAGACCTATCTGGGAGAAACAGGGATTTTGACTAGAGATGATGTTAAATCTATTGATAGGGAATGGTTATTAAAAGCCGTTCAGTCGGCTTTTGAGATACGGAATCGTTATACAGTTGCTGCCCTACTTGATCAGTTAGGCTTGTTAGAGATGTGGAGTTATGAGATAGTTGATGATTTTCTACAATTATTAAAATAGGAAAATACTGATTCTTAATATAGAATACTAGATAGATTTTACTGTAAAAGGAATGATTTTTTTGGATACTTCAAATTATTTGCCTAAATATATTCGAGTGAAAAAGTTAATTGAGAAGTCAGTAGAAGAGGAGATGATAAGTTCTGGAGATAAGATGTCTTCTGAAAGTGAATTAACTAAAAAATATAGTGTTAGCCGTCATACTGTGAGAAAGGCCCTTGATCTGCTGGAAAGGGAAGGTGTTATTGAAAAAAGACATTGTATTGGCACATTCTCTAAGGGGATGAGTAGTAGGTCCGGGAATATTGGTTTTATAAGTATTAGTCTTTATGATTATATATTTGCCGATATACTCTCTGGTGCTGATAATGTCTTACACCAAAATGGCTATCAAATCATTTTAGGGAATTCCCAGGACAACTTAGAAAGGGAGAGCATTATACTTGAACAGTTTTTAGAGAAAGATATTGATGGACTTATAATTGAACCAGCTAAAAGTGCCTTATCTCATTCGAATATTTCTCTTTTGGAGAAGTTTGTAAAAAAGAATATACCAGTAGTTATTCTTGATAGTAAATTTAATGATAAAAATCTAAATAGTGTGGTGGTAGATGATCAGCTAGGTGGATTTATTGCTACTAATTATCTTATTGAGTTAGGACACTCTAGAATTGCAATTATCTATAAAGGTATTCATAATCCAGCACTGGATAGACTTACCGGTTACAAACAGGCCATTAATAAGGCAGGGGGCCTTCTACAGAATGAACTGGTTAGGGCATATTATAATTCGGAATTTGAAAAGCATGATTTATTTCAAGAAGAGATCAGGTCTATCTGTAGGGATTTAATAGAATTAGAAAGGCCACCTACAGCTATATTCTGCTTTAATGATCAGATAGCTGTTTTAATAAAAGAAATATTACTAGAACAGGGGATAGGGGTTCCTAAAGATATCTCGCTTATTGGATTTGATGATTCTAGTCTGGTAAATTTAAATCCTATCTCAATTGCATCTGTATCACATCCCAAGCAGGCGGCTGGAGAAAAAGCGGCTGAAATACTATTGTCTGAAATTGAGAATGGGCCAATAAATTCAGCTATTAATAAAATTTTTGAGCCAAAATTAGTAAAGAGAGATTCAATAAGAAATCTAAATGAAGAAAATTAAATATATATTGGCAAAATATTTCTGAAAACAGAGGATTTCTTAGCTATCTTCAAATGATTCAATATATTACTATGGTTTGGAAATGATTCTAAGATATAAGTAAAATTTTAAAAGGGGTGTTAAAAAAATGAGTAAGAAGTATGTTTTAGGTCTTGATTTTGGTTCTGATTCAGTTCGTGCTCTGCTAGTTAATGCAAATAGTGGAGAAGAACTTACTAGTGGAGTTTCGTATTACAAAAGGTGGATGGAAGGGGAATATTGTAATCCTGCACTTAATCAATTTAGACAGCATCCTCAGGATTATCTT
>JBDNGI010000138.1:0-4755 GCA_041689345.1 Halanaerobiales bacterium | reverse complement strand
TTATGTGGACAGGTATAGTTGGGAAACAGGCTAATTATGTTACTCAAATTGGTCATAAGGAGACTTTAAATATAAATTGAATACTTATAGTACCCTTAGTGGCAGTTAACTATCGGATAATTTATGGAGGTGCAAAAAATGATTGAAGGTAAAGAAAGTAAAAGTTTCAAGGGAACACTTAAGTATGGAATGGTTGGAGGCGGACGAGATTCTTTTATTGGTGATGTACACCGTAAAGCAGCAAAATTTGATGGAAAGATGGAACTTGTAGCAGGGTGTTTTTCTCGTAGTTATGAAAATACACTGGAAACTGGAGTAGGTCTTGGTCTCACAAAAGACAGGCTTTATCAAGATTATACTGAAATGGCAGTAAAAGAGTCCCAAAGAGAGGATTGTATTGATTTTGTATCAATAGTTACTCCAAATTATGCTCATTATCCTGCTGCTAAAGCCTTTCTGGAAAATGGTATTAGTGTTGTGTGTGAGAAACCAATTACTATTGAATTAGATGAGGCAGAGGAGCTTGCTAAATTAGCTAAAAAAAATGAGCTACTTTTTTGTGTATCATACTCATATACAGGTTACCCCATGGTTAAACATGCCCGTGAAATGGTTAAGAATGGGGATATCGGGGAAATAAGAATGGTGATGGGTGAATATCCACAAGACTGGCTGGCAATACCTATAGAAAAAGAGGGCCAAAAACAGGCGGCCTGGAGAACTGATCCTAAAATCTCTGGTAAATCAAATTGTAATGGTGATATTGGTAGTCATATTGAAAATGTTGTTTCTTATATAAGCGGTTTAGCGATAGAGTCACTTGCTGCTAAGTTAGATATTCTTGGTGAAGGGAGAGAATTAGATACAAATGCTAGTATTATGATTAAATATACCAATGGTGCAACTGGTCATTATTGGTCTTCTCAAGTTGCCATTGGATATGACAATGCATTGAAAATTAGAATTTTTGGAACTAAGGGGAGTATAGAATGGGAGCAGGAAAGCTGTAATTATTTAAAAGTGACTTATCTTGATGGACCTGTACAGACACTATCTCGCGGTCGAGATGAACTCTATCCCTTGGGTGGAGATTTATCCAGGATACCTGCAGGTCATCCAGAAGGGTATAATGAGGCATTTGCAAATATATATTCTAATTTTGCTAATGCATTATTTGCTATGAAAGAAGGGAAAGAGGTAGATAACGAAAAATTTGATTATCCTTCACTTGCTGATGGTATTAGTGGTGTTAAGTTTATTGGGAAATCAGTAGAAAGTTCTGAAAGTGGAGCAAGCTGGGTTACTTTTTAAATAATATAGTAGTAATATTGTTATAAAAATGAAGGGGGATTATGAATTTATGAGACCTATTACTATTTTTACAGGACAGTGGGCTGATCTGAGTTTTGAAGACTTATGTAAAACTATTAGTGAGATAGGATATGATGGACTAGAAATAGCTTGCTGGGGCGATCATATGGATGTGAAAAAGGCTGCAGAACAGCCGGACTATGTAGAAGAAAGAAAGACTATCTTAGATAAGTATGATTTAAAATGCTGGGCCTTGGGTAATCATTTGGCCGGTCAATGTGTTGGTGATCTATATGATAGTCGCTTAGATAATTTTGTTCCAGCTAAATATAAAGGAAAACCAGAAGAAATTAGGGCTTGGGCAATACAAGAGATGAAATATACTGCTGCTGCTGCCAAGAATATGGGCTGCGAGCTAGTAACCGGATTTATGGGTTCACCTATTTGGAAGTTTCTATATTCCTTTCCTCAGACGACAGAGCAGATTGTAGAAAATGGTTTCCAGGAGATTGTTCAATTATGGAACCCTATATTCGATGAATTTGATAATAATGATGTCAAATTTGCTTTAGAGGTACATCCTACAGAGATTGCTTTTGATTTTTATACTACAAAAAAATTATTTGAAGTATTCGAAAATCGAAAAACCTTAGGATTAAATTTTGATCCCAGTCATTTGTTATGGCAGGGTATGACTCCACATCTTTTCATAAGTGAATTTCCTGAGCGGATCTATCATGTTCATATGAAGGATGTAGCTGTAACCCTTGATGGTAAGTCTAGTATATTGGGTTCACACTTACCCTTTGGAGATACAAGACGTGGTTGGAATTTCCGTTCATTAGGCCATGGAGATGTTGATTTTGAAAATATAATTAGGGAATTAAATAATTTACAATATAATGGACCACTCTCTGTAGAATGGGAAGATAGTGGTATGGATCGTATATATGGTGCTACTGAAGCATTGGAATTTGTACAAAAGGTTGATTTTAGGCCAAATGCTACTGCTTTTGATGATGCTATGGGTAACTGAGGTGGACTATGACTGATATCTTACTAGAGACCAAAAATATTACAAAAGAATTTTCAGGTGTCAGGGTCTTAGATAATATCAATATAAAGATAAACAAAGGGGAAATATTTGCAATAATTGGTGAAAATGGTGCTGGTAAATCTACTTTAACAAAGATAATCAATGGTAATTATTCTGCTACCTCAGGGAAGAGAATTTATCAAGGTAAAGAGGTTAAAACAGACCCTAGTAAAGCTAAAAAATTAGGGATTAGTACTATACCACAGGAGTTCAATCTTATTGCTGATTTAAATGTTTATGAGAATATTTTTCTGGGTGGTAGTAATGAAGGAAGGTCGAATTAGTGGGACATTAAAAGAAAAGCAGATAAATGAGGAGCAGATCATGTATTACGCTACTGGTCTAAATGAGGAAGTCGTTTAAAATGATGAATAATCCATTACCTATACAAGACTTCAATTTTAAAGAAGTATTCAAAAAAATAAATTATGAAAAGTATGGGCCGTTATTTGCCCTGACAATTTTGTTCGTCATCTCCTCAGTAGCAAGTCCTTATTTTCTTAAACCACGTAATCTGATGAATATTTTAAGACAGGTTTCTTATACTGGAATAATTGGACTGGGTATGACGTTTGTAATCATTTCTGGCGGGATTGACCTCTCAGTTGGCTCCATGACTGCACTGGTGGGAGGAATTGTTATATTAAAGTGATATTAATTGGTCTAATATAAGGCTAGGTGTATTACATGCCTATAAAGAATTTGGCAGAAATGATATTGTCATTTTCTTGGGTGGTGCTGGTTCGGTGTTACGGGAGATCCGTATGTGCTGTTTGTAGAGGGGTCCCAGCTGTGAGGCTGGTCCTACTCCATTGCTAAGTATAGACAATTTTATACTCTGCCTGTTAACATCTGTACCATTATGGATACTACGACAACGATAAGTGATACGATAAACCCTAGAATCATGGGTTGAATACCTGATTGGGACATTTTTTTAAGATCAGTCTTTAAACCGATGGCAGCTAAGGCCATAGCCATTAGAAATTTGCTAATTTGTTTTAGAGGATTGTACATGTATACAGGAATCAGCCCAACAGTATTTATAATAGATCCCAAAAGGAAGATTAATATAAACCAGGGAAATAGATTACGAATTTTTATACAACCATTTTTTCAGTATATGAGCTATTAAATTAAAAATATTAATAATGTAGCAGTAGTTATTTGTATTATAACAATCGTTATTCCAACAAGCAGTGCTTTTGGTCCCTGATCAAATAGGGTAGAGATTTTAATTTTTAAGCCTATTGCTGCCATAGCAATAGTTAATAATATACTACTAAAGTTTTTAAGAGTAGATATAAAATAATCAGGCATAATTTTTAAAGAAGAAATAATACTAAAAATTAAAAATCCAATTATAAAAGGTGGAATTTTAATTTTACTTTTTGTTTTTATAGAATTATCTTTCTGTCTAAAATATAAAAAACTCAAAAGTATTACAACTGGTCCCAGAGTTAAAATCCTACCCATTTTAACTATTGTTGCAACTTTACCAACCAGTTCATTAATGGAAAATCCTGCTGCAACAACCTGACCGGTAGCCTGTAAAGTACTACCAATCATTAGACCACTGTTGGTATTATCAAAACCAAGTAAGGTAGTAATAAAAGGTAATAAAAAAATGCCTATTGTTCCCAGCAGGTTTACTACACTTATTGAAAGACCAATCTCTTCTTCAGTATTACCGATTACTGGTGCCGAGGCAGCTATAGCAGAAGAACCACATATAGCATTTCCTACCCCTATTAATAAACTAAACTTTTTGTTTAGTCCAAATAACTTTCCAACAATTAAACCTGTCAAAATAGTAATTGCCACCATGGTAATTATCATAATAATGGAACTTAAACCTAATTCCTTTAGAACATTTATTTCTAATTTTAATCCCATTAACATAATGGCAAGAGCTAAAACCTTCTTCTCAACAAATTTAATTCCACTACTGTAATCTTTGCTGATCTTGAAAACATTTCCTATTATTAATCCTAAAATTATTGCTAAAGTTACTCCACCAAGATTTTCAATAAATTGAGAAATATAAATAGCAAGTAGAGCAATAAAAAATGTAAGTAAAATCCCTTTGGCTTTTTCTTTTAAAAAATTCATTTTTACCCCCTTATATTATTATATTCTTATAGTATTATTTATATAGTAAAATTATCATTAGTAAAATAAATTTTTTTCAGTACTTTGATCTTTTTTATTTTTGTAACTTCCCAAAAATATATGTTGATGCAAAAGCTGCAGTCAAGGTAAAAAGCATTTAGGATTATGGTTTTTTCTCCGATTTAGTTGCTGCAAAAACGTCTGAAGATTTTGCTATTAGCAGCGCTTGTGGAGGT
>JBDNGI010000137.1:0-2787 GCA_041689345.1 Halanaerobiales bacterium | reverse complement strand
AGGAAATTTTACCTTTATTGATTAAATTAAGAGAAAAGACAACTGGACTTGAGTATATCGAAACTGTTGTGAAGTATATTTTAAATATTGGGGAAGAGATCTCTTTAAATGAATTGGACCAAAAGGCAAAAAATATTTCAGGTGAAGGGAGTGAAGTAATTATGACTATTGCAGAAAAAATATATCATGATGGAAAAGAAGAAGGTAAAGAAGAAGGTAAAATAGAGAATATGCATGAAATGATCGAATTTGCATTGGAATTGAAATTTGGTTTGAGCAGTAAAGCTTTTGCAAAAGACGTCAAAAAAATAGATGATTATGAAAAATTGAAAGAAATTAAAGCTGCTATTAAAAATTATGATTCATTAGATGAATTAATTAAGAGTATTGATATTTAAACCTTAAGTAATTCGAGCTAATTTTTAACTCAACAGAAAAATATGTTTTTGAGAAACTGCTATCTATTCTATTATAGATAGCAGTTATTTTTTTAGCAACTGTTACTCTTCTTACAGGAGAGAGCGGTTGCTTTTTTTGTTTTCAGCAGGAAAAACTATCAAAAAGGATAAAAAAACTAGAGGTTTACTATTATTAGTTTATGCTTAGGTTTCCAAATGGTAGCAACATTAGTTACAGGAAAAATTTAATGATTTACACGAAGCAATCTATGCCAGCCGGGACCATGTTAATAATACAAATGATGCTATTGATGAATTTTGCAAATTAATTTTTATGGAAGTTTTTAAATTAAACCATCCTCAATACAAATTATCAACAAATAAAACAATTGATCAAGTATTTAATCATCAACATATAGAAAATTTTTTAAAAAAATGGTTGAATCTTTTATAGAAAAAATTAAGGAATTAGAGAGTAAAAATCCTGAACAGGAAATTATTCCTCTGTTTTTAAGTAGAAATGGTTTAAGAGAAGATATTAAAGATAATTTATTAGATGAAGGTATAAGGATTATTTTGAAATAAAAATATTATAAATATAAAAGATAATTCCGAAGAAATCAGGGCCATATTATTGGACAATTATATTGAAGGATTATATAATCACAGTAATCCAGAGCAAATAATTGAGTATAATAAATCCTTATTCGAATGATAGTTACCCGGTACCACCCGTTATTTGGCGAGAAGTGTCGAACTGTGATACTAACTATGAACTATAAAATATCTCAGACATACAGATTATTTCTAATCATATCCGTTATTACTGATATGATCTATCTCAGTATATTGAGGATTGATTATCATTTTTTAAGTGACTGATATCTTTTCGTTTTTATTAAAAGCCTGGGAATAATTGTTTTCAAGGTACATTTTTGAAAGGAGTTAGTGCTATTAACCGTTTTTTAAATACTCTTGTTTTCTCAGGTAAAACCGTCGATCAGTGTTTACCCCATCTAGAGGACCTGAGGAAGAGGATAGATAGGAGACCATTTTATATCAGAAGCAAGAAGAGATCCGGGAAGAAAACAAAGAAGAAAAAAAGAAGCAATAATAAGAAGGCAAGCATAACTGTAAGTATCGGTGTATCTGGGAAGACGAAGGAGATTAAAAAAAAGCCGGATGAGGTTGTAAAAACCTATTATTTTTATTGTAATCACCTCCTGTAGTGCCTGTCTTCTTTATTTTAATTTTTAATAATTCTGCTAAATATCAGTTAGTAACCCGCGGTACCAACTATGAATATAGGAGAATTAAAAGCTGTAGAAGTAAGCAAGGGAGATAAATATTATATTTCTTTAAGTGAAGAAGATCTGCAGCAGATAAAAGTATTAGAAGAATTCATATCCAGATTAACCGGTAAAAAATTCAAAATAAAAATACCTTATTTTCTTAAAAAAGAAAGAGCTAAACAATTACAGACTCAGCCATTACAGGCTGCCACCCGTGAATCCTGGCAAATAGAATATAATCTTAAAGAATCCTATAAGGAATCAGAAAAACTGACCTTGGATAAGGATAACTCCGCTCAACATCTATTTTGCTGTATAAAAGGAAATGATAAATTTTTGTAGAATATATAAGAGTAGAGTATATATGAAGGGCTGTGGGTATAAGCTATGAATTTATATGATTACTATGAGGAGTTATATAAGTTAACTGAAAAGCAGAATGAATATATTTTAGAAAAAGATTATGATCAACTTCTGGAAATTCTTGCTCAAAAACAAGAAATAATCGACAAGGTGGATAAACTTGGTCCTGAAGATTATATTAAGGCTCAAAAAGAACCCAATCAGGCCCTGTCTAAATTGAAGAAGCTGATGACCGAGATTAAAGAGATGGAAGATAAAAATGAGAAGGATATAAAGAAAAACAAAGGAGAGTTAAAAAGTAATATGAAAGATTTAACTCTTAAACAAAAAGGTAGAAAAGGTTATAAGAAAGCCATAAAATATGAAGCTAAATTTATAGATAAGCGTAGTTGATTTTGAGCAGAAAACCGATTTATTATAAAAAAATACAAAAATTTTAGATAAACTTCAAACTAATAAAAAAAATATTCAAATATACAGTAGAAAATTCTGCTATTTTTATTTTTGCCTGCAGATTAAACTGCATTATTATTGTAATCTTATTGTATAATAATGTTGCAGATGGACTGGAAACTGAGATTGTATTTGAGGTATGATGGGGATAGGAATTATTCAATGAAGTAATACAGAAGATGCCCACTTAAGTAGAAAGAGAATAGATTTGGATTCATTTAAGGATATTACTCAAAAGATACATGATGAAAAAATGAGAGATTATTATACTGATCTTGTTT
>JBDNGI010000136.1:0-3318 GCA_041689345.1 Halanaerobiales bacterium | reverse complement strand
TTTGAAGGCAATTCAAGCAAAAAATATCTACTACCATTAATCATAGTAATAAGTCCATCATCTATATCTTTTCCCAGTCTATCATGGTAATAGACTTCAGACCCTGTTAGTATTTCTATATTAATATTTTCTTTTTCCACGATACTTTTTAAATGAGCAACATATTCACTTATTTCATTAGGCCTAAAAAAGTAACCCTTTTTATTATTTCCATTTTTAACACAATGAGGGGTTGCTACCATTTTTCTTACCCCTTGTTCTTCTGCCATCTTCAACATCACTATTGCTTCACCTATACTATCAGGCCCATCATCTATTGTTAAAATATGTGAATGTAAATCTATCATTTAATTCACCCCTCATAAGTTTTTGCATTATAAAACAAAAATACTTTCCTGAAAACAAGATCTTTGTTTGGTCTATAGAATTATTTATGGTAAACATTAAAATAACCTATACCAATAGGCTATAGGTTGAGAATACTTAATATATATCCTAGCAGCCTGGCAATCATAGACAAATCTTTAGACCCATAGCTTTGCGCCCCTACTTTTCAATAGGTTTGCCTTTATTAAGATTTTAATTATTAAAGTTAGTTATTAATTTCACGACCCCCTTCCAACTATATACAATTATACAACAATACTATCAAATTGCAACATGATATCATTAAAATCAACAAAATAGTACAAAACAACTAGAGCCAATTTGATATTATAACCACTGCCCATGATGAAGGCTTATTTTTAGTTCCTTATTCGGTAATAAACGAAGCCTGGCAGGTAAAAATCCTATCACACTCTAAAGCAGATGCTTTTATTACTGATAAGCCAAGTCTAATATTAGACTTTTTAGGAAGATTAACTGAATTAACCCCAAATATCTGATTACTTATTAAAATCCTGAATATCCAAACTAATTATTTTACTTTAAAAAAGTAAGTAAAAAATAATCGCTACCTGCTAAGGTAACGAGGACTAATTCTAATATTAACTTATATCTCTAATAGGCCTGCTAGTCTCCTTGTCATCTAACAAATGAGTATGGTTAATAGTATCTTCTGACAGTTCTAGACTAGCTCCTTTTAGTGACCGTAGATCAAATCTAATTTCTTTAATATCTTTCTTGATAACTTTAACATCACTTTCTAGATTACGAAGCCGACCATTAATTGGTTTGAGTTGCTGTTTCATCTCTTTTTCTATATCATCTTTTTGCTGGTTTAATTGTTCTTTCATCTCTTTTTCTATATCATCTTTTTGCTGATCTAGCATTTGCTGTATGTTATTAATTATGTCTTTATCCACAAAAACACCTCCTATTATAACACGCTTATTATATCATATTCCTTATAAGATGTTAATAACCTTTAAGTTTTTTTTGAATAAATGTAGGTATATGTATGATTATTTAAGATATTTCTCAATTATAAATATTACTGCAGACTTTAGTGATAAAGAAATGGATATTCTTAAATTACTGGCTCCAATTATTGATAGTAAAACTATTGCCAGTTAAACTATGTTTTTTTTATAAAAAAATATCTGCTACCTGCTAAGTTAACGGCTACCCGGGAACATAGAAATCATTCATCTAGACAAAATCGACTTTAGATGGAATTAATAAGAATAAACTAAGGATAAAAAAATAACCGCTACCTGGATAACGGCTATAAATGTATATGTTCATAGATACTAATGTTTTATTTCATTCTTGAGAAAAGAAACAAATTCCTCTTCTAAATTAGTCAACTTTACAATCTGCTCCATGGTCATTCCATTATTTAACATAGTTCTAACCATTTCTTTTATACCTTCTCTTTTACCTTCTTTCATACCTTCCTTTATACCTTCTTTCATACCTTCTTTTATACCTTCTCTAAGACCCTCTCTTTTACCCTTCTCTCTTAATTCCTCTGCTATAGTCATTACATCTTCCCTCCTTTCAGGTATCTCATTTCTAACGAGCGAGATTAACTCATCATGTGAAAAATCTATAGTAACTGTAATATACTGAAGCAAAATATTGAAATCATCCAAATAAGTTATTTCTAATGAAATTTTATCAGCAATTTTTAACGCTTCAGCAATTAACTGTCTTTTATTGTGAGACCAAGCAGCTTCAAGCATATTAAAATATGCCTGCAAGCGTAAATCATTGGGTTTCTTATCTTTTATTTTATTAAAATCAAAAAGATAATATTCATAGTAAGGAATATACTTTTCCATCCAGTCAGGCATTCTATGAAAGATATTCTTTAATGAATTACCTAAATTCCATTCTTTTTCTCCCTGATAAAAAACTATAGGTAATATTAAGGGATAATCACCATCTTCTTTTCCTGCCTTTTCCCAGATCAAAGTCATGTATCTTAATATTTGCAATGCTACATTTTTATCCAAATAGCTTTTGTGCTCAAACAAAAAGCAAAGGTAAGTATCGTGTTCATCTACTTTTGTTTTGAAAACAAGATCAGTATAATAATCTCTCATTTTTTCATCATGTATCTTTTGAGTAATATCCTTAAATGAATCCAAATCTATTCTCTTTAGTAACCCATCCGGAAAATATTGAGATAAAAAACTCTTAGCTGTTTCAGGATAACCCATAAATTGAGTAAACAATTCGTCATGTGGTGTATTTTTCATTCCCAAACTTATCACCTACATCCTCATTTATTTTACAATCTTATTATATCATATTCGCAAAAAAATGTTAATAACTTTTGTTTTTTTGGATAAATCCTTCAGTGCACCAAGAAAAGACCATATCATATAGTAGGCGGGATTCTTACTGAAAAAGGTTTAGCAGACCACCTATAGCGAGTTTTTAACATCTAGGGGTAAGATGTTAAGCGTAAACAGTTAGATAGCAGGCGATAAACATTTTAGTTAAAGGGATTGAGCCTCGAAATAATTGAATTTGAGAATAGCCAATGCTATTGCCATTTGGAAACCTAAGCATAAACTAATGATAGAAAATCTGTAACTACTCAGGTATAACTTTAAATTAAAATAATTTTTTTAAAAAATTCCTGAACATAGCCCTCAGACTATGTTATGATTATTATGAAAGATATAATTATCATAACATTTAAAAATGGGGTAGTCCATATGGAAAAGTTAAAAAGACTTACCAAAAAAGAAATATACGAACTTTATGAAGCTGGTCCTGAAGCTGTTGGTGAAGCTATTAATTATCTTATCGATATAATTAATAACCAACAAAAAATTATTGATGCTCAACAAAAAGAAATTATCCAGCTAAAAGAACGTGTTAAAAAACTTGAAGAACAGGTTAATAAAAACAGTAAAAATA
>JBDNGI010000135.1:0-5766 GCA_041689345.1 Halanaerobiales bacterium | reverse complement strand
TTCTATTTGTCTCAATGACCGCCCTAATATGTAGATTTACTGCTGTTTGCTCCAACAGTTTAATTTGATCAGCTAATATTGTATTACCCCTTTTAAATATTAGCTGAAGATCAATATCATGAACAAAATCCAGGAAAATATAGCCTCTCCTTCTAAATAGATAACTTCCTTCTTAAACTCCTTAATATGATTATTTAATAAATTACTCAAATCCAAAGTAACTATAGTGTGCCGGCTAACTGAGCCCTACTACTAAAAATCTAATCCTGCATTAAGAATGGCTTTAAATATAATTATCGAAATTGGTGCCAATATAACACCTTGCAGCCCAAAAGTAATTAAACCAATATAGACCCCCAGTAAAAGTACGATTGGAGAAACTCCTATATTTCTTCCCAATACTCTGCTTTCTAATATTGGTCTGACACCAATTACAATTAAGTACAGAATAAATGTTATAACAGCATTCTTCGGATTAAATATTATATTATATATTATCATAGGCCATAAAACCCCCCCAGGTCCTACCACTGGAATTAAATCCAATACTCCTGATAAAAGAGCTAATAAGATCGCATAGGGATATTTAAGAAAGTAAAAGACTATACCCGTTAAAATAGTAGTGTTTGTCATTATAAGTAATTGGACTCTAAGATAGCTAAAAATGTCGTTAATAATTTTAACTTGATTAGCATGAGTAAACTTAGTTTTCTCCCTAATATAATTAATAATTAGGTCTTTATCTTTACTAAGAAAAAAGGAGGATATTATAGTAAATAGCATTAATATAATCATACCTGGTATGTTAAATGTTATATTTACTGTTCCTTCAATAAAATTAGAAAGAATATCTTCACCCCGCCGATAAAGGGTGTCCAGATTCCTTTGTAATACATTAGAAATAACATTAGGCATACGCGCAAAAAATTCTTGCTGTTTTAATAAAACTTCATCAATATACTCCATAATTTGTACACGATATTCTGGTAAATAACGTGACAAATATATTAATTCATAAACACTATTAGTAATAATAAATGTAGTGACTAATAAAAAGACAGCAAATACTAAGACAACCATAATCAAGACAGCAAAACTTCGCGGAATTTTTTGGGACATTAAATTAACAGGCTTATCGATAACCGCAGCAATAATAAGACCAAAGAAAAATGGAGTTAAGGTGAAAATAAAAAATCGCAAAGCAATAAACATTGCAATAAAAGTTAAGGGCAAAATTAAAATCTTCTTCCAATTCATTTCAGAAACAGACAACAACCAAAACACCACCCATCAAAGAAGTATATATGTATTATTCTTTACCCCCAGTTGTAGAAATGGGAGTCTTAATATACCGTTGAAATTAATGCATATTTGGTAAAATTATACCATATTAAACTAAGGGATACAAGCTATCTTCCATTAATCAATTATAAAATACTTTACTAAAGTAGCTGCCTTTTTAAACATCATTATACCTATAAAAGCGATGATTAATATATAAATACCTGCATATATCCTCATATAAACAGGTGCCATCGCAACAATAATAACTGAAAATTCCCCCCGCTGAACAAGAGAAAAAACGCCACGCAAAACAGTCTTGTTACTTAAGCCAAAAAATTGTCCACCCCAATATGCAACCATTAACTTTGCTGCTATAGACCAAATAATTAATACTATTAACAAAATAGGCCAAATAATTCCTTCCCCTAAATGTATACTGGTTCCAAACCAAAAGAAAAAGAAAGGTAAAGTAATATTCCTAATAGGCAAAACCAATTTTTCCAACTTATAACCTTTTCCTGTTTCTGACAGCATTATTCCAGCTAAAAATGCCCCTAATACTTCAGATAAACCTAAATAAATAGCTAAACCCGCATATGTAAGTGCTATACCCATAATAAAAATAGCCATAAAATCTTTTTCAATGTATTTCTCTACGAATTTACCCATTTTTCTAAACCCATAATAGGCAATAATTACAGCACCCAAAGTAAATAAAATGATTTTTACTAATAAACCAGTGGCAAAGTATATATTAAATTGATCCCCTTGAAAAAAACCTGCAAAAAAGGATACCAGAATGGGTGAGGCTAAGTCTTCAAAGATAAGTATAGCAAGAATAAAATCGGTTTCTCTATTTGTCAACCTTTTTTTCTCTTCTAATAACTTAATGGTTATAGAGGAACTACTGGCATAGATGATAGCCCCAATAAAAAACGAAGTAATCATATCTAATCCAAAAATAAAGGAAATTAAAAAACCTATACCAACATTTAAAATGATATCTAATAAGCCAGCCGGCCAGCTTTTTTTTGAAATATTTATCATTTTTTCTAGGGGGAATTTCAGTCCCAAAATAAAAAACAATAAGACAATACCTATCTAAGCTACCTGATGCAACAAAGTAATATCGGAAAAATATTGTCTGAGTACGACACCTGAAACAATAAAAACTAAAAGGGAAGAAAAACGAACCTTAAAACTAATATAATTTAAAATAGCAAAAGCTAGTAGCATAATACCACCTATTAACATAAAATTAGTATTCATATTAATCTACTCCCTACAGCATTCATATAGTTTTTTTATATTCTTTTTTTTCCCTGAAACCATTAGAATATCCCCTTCTTTTATAATCTCAGTTATATCTGGAGATCCAATTAACTCATCGCCCCTCTCAATCCCTAAAATAGTAACTCCCATTTTTGATCTTAATTCGGTTTCAGCTATTGTTTTCCCGATTAGACTGGATTTCTCAGAAATATCCAGCCACTCGATAAGTATTTGATCATGTATCATATGTGCCTGTCTATCTGTAACTGGTTGATATTCAACTCCCATTAATATAGTAGCCAGCATTCTAGCCTTTTCATCAGTAATACTGGTATTATATATAGGTTCTTCTGCATCTTCATCTTCAAGGAAATATAGTTCCCTGTCACCATTATGATGAATTATAACAACTAATACACAATCATCACTTACATCTAAGGTGTATTTTTACCAATACCGGGTAAATCTGTTGATTTAAGATTCATCTTTTGATCACTCCCACATTTTTTTAAAGAAGATCTTTTATTGTAATATACTTAAAATTTATTTTGCAAATTGAATATTATATTTTTTTACTTTCTTATATACCAGCAATCATTAGGCGGCGTCATCCCTTCAAACGATAAGAAACAAAAGCTAAGGTCTTGTTATCAGGGGACCAGGAATTTACATTCAGAGTTCCCTGTCCGCCAAATAATTTGGCAATAGTTCTATACTCGCCGCCATCGTTAGACATCAAACGTATCTCTACATTTTTGTTAGCCGGATGATCCCCTGGGTCTACATCACCTTTCTTGTAGTTAATATATGCAATACGTTTACCGTCTGGTGAAAGATGGGGAAACCAGCTGTTAGATTCTTCAAATGTCATCTGTGTAGAATTAGATCCATCCTTCTCCATACGCCAAATCTGCATTAAACCACTCCTTACAGAGTTAAACCAAATATATTCACCACAGGGAGAATATTCGGGCCCATCATCTAGACCAGTAGTATTAGTCAGTCTAGTTTCATTTCCACCGATGGTTGATATAGTGTATATGTCATATTGTCCATTCCGTTCTCCACAATATGCCAGTGTGTTACCATCTGGTGACCATCCGTGCAAGTAGCTAGGTGCTATAGGCGTGATCAAAGTCGGCTCTCCACCTGTTATAGGTAGAATATAGACTCTAGACCGACCGTCCTCCAATGTAGCATGGCTAACCGCAATCTGTTTTCCATCTGGTGAAAGAAGATGGTCATTATTGCAATTTATAGCAATCCCTGAATAAATCTCGTGAATTTCCCTGCTTGTTAGATCAAAAGTATATATATGTCCATTACTGTTATAAACTAGATAATTTCCATCTTGAGTCCAGTTTGGTGCCTCTATTAGATCCTCAAATTCAGCCAATACAGTTCGTACCCCAGAATCTACATTAACAGTTTCAAGAGCACTGATAACACCACGATCTTCCCGTTGATATGGTTTAGTTTGTACTTTCATAATAATCCTCCATTTTATTTAATTTCTAAGAATTTATTTCTACCCTAATTTTTAAGCCTTATGTATGATTGATCACAAAAATATTATTTTGATTATCAATCTTAGTTACTTTTAATAAATATATCCTGTACTAAAAAGTAACCTTTTGTGGGTGAACCTTATGTATTACATAACAATTATACTCCAAATTTTAAACATTTGAATATCTAATATTTATGCCTTTATTTTATTACAAATGAAGATAATATGCAAAAGAGTGAGCTTTCCTTTCTAAAAATATCAATATAAAAATAACATATAACTAACAACAAGTTGAAAATAATATAAAGAAGACTCTTTATATGAAAAGTTTAGTAGCAGTTAGTCATGAGGGTAAAGAAGATTTGATTTAGATGAAAGAACTACTAGATAAACTATTACTAATCATCATGGAAAGAAGGTTAAAATGGATATAACATCTATATTTCGTAATGTAAGCAATACTGAGGGATCACAAATATCATCAGTAGAGGCATTTAACATCTGGAACTCATTGAAGGCAAGATATATTAGTGTGGAAAAAATCAAGTACTAAGAAACTTTGTTCATGATAAATCATTAAATTACATCATGAATAATGATTTAGCCATTTATCAGAAACAGGTGGAGGTCCTAGAGAAACAACTGAAGACATATAGGGTTAAAGCACCCCACAAACCCCCTACCGAGACTAAATTTACAGCAAAAATAGATTCAATAACAGATGAAACTATTTTTAAATTCACTCTTGATGATATTTCGACAGAATTGTATAACCTTAAACGCTCCTTAGTAAGCACTACGGCAAGTGAAAAATTAAGAAAGATGTTTATGAATTTTACTAATGAACATCTTGAAGTATTTAAAACCTTTTATGAGTTTGGAAAATTAAAAGGATGGACAGATATAGCTCCGGCTTTTAAAACTCAACCTACTAAGCGTGAGCCTGTTTCTGTTAGTGAAGCAAATCATATCTGGGATCATTTAAACCTAAGATATGACCAATTACAATTAACAGATTTCTTTTTGGATTTTGTTCATGATGTTGACTTTGGACTCATTTTAACAAGGGGAAAAGATATTCTTAATCAACAAATAAATACACTTGAAGATTTAGCAGTTAAGTTTCAGATTCCTCTACCTAAAAGACCACCTGCCAACCTATCGACCCAGAAATAATGGAAGATCAGTTCGCTTATAGACTTTTACTTGGATCTATTATAAGTGCGGTAGATTTGCATACAAGGGCAGTAGTGGAAACAGTAAGAAATGACCCGTTAAGAGATGTATTTTATGGTTTTCTTACAAAAGAAATTACTATAATGGATAGACTCTTTAGATATGGGAAGTTAAAAGGATGGCTTCATATAATTCCCAGTTACAGAATTAAATCTTAATTCATTTAAAATAAAGCAGAAAATGATTGATTATTACTATTAGTTTTTACTATTTTTCTCAAGTCACCTTTATAAATAATATTACTTTCCAGAACCATGAAGTCTTGAGGTCTAACAAGGTTTCTTGGAATTTTAAAATCTACAACTCCACTTTCTTTTAAAATATAGTAAACAAATTCAGAACATAAAAAGCGATTATCATAAGATACCGGTTTAGCTAATAAACTATGAAGGAGCCCCCTATAATTATATTTATAACAACTGCTATTAAGCATGAAATTATTTAATAAATACCTTGCTTTTTTG
>JBDNGI010000134.1:0-2892 GCA_041689345.1 Halanaerobiales bacterium | reverse complement strand
CATCAGATTTACCACTATGGGGTGTAGCTGTTAATAATAGAAAGATAGGACTCACTTCTGCTAAAGCAGATCCTAGTTTATAACGAGCAGTTTCATTACCAGATTCATATTTTGTAAGCTTATGGGCCTCATCAAAGATAACTACATCCCAGTCTGCATCTATACATGCTTCATATATTCTTTCATTATGTTCTTTTCGTCTAGCAAACTCTGTTTTAGTAAGGTCTTCACCTAACCTTTTAGGTTTAAGAAAGTCAATTGATGTAATTACCTGATCAAACTCAAACCAGATATTGCCTTCTTGACCATGTAGATCATATAAAGCCCTGGCTTTTTCATTATCTAACAGATAAAAGTCTTCGGAAAACTTTAATTTTAGTTCTTCCTGCCACTGACGAGTAAGACCAGCAGGCGTGATTATTAATATTCTTTTAGCCATTCCCCTCAGTTTCAATTCTTCAAAGATTAAAGCAGCTTCTATGGTTTTACCAAGGCCTACTTCGTCAGCTAACAAACAACGGGGTTTAAACTGATTAAGAACAAAGTTTAATGCCAATAGTTGATGTGGTAATGGTTTGATTTTAAAGTTTACCGAAGAAAGAAATGACTCTCCTGTATAATATGTTTCCAACTGATGAGCCATTGTCTTTAACTTAAATAAATCTGGTGATGAAAGATAACCCTGGGATAATAGTGCAGCAGGATCCAGTACTAACTCCAGATCCTGCTCTGTTAGTTGAATAATATTATCTATATCTTTAAAATATACTTCATAATAATCTTTAGAAAAAATAGTATCTTTACTTACTATTTTCCCTATACCATATTCAGGATGTTCCTCATATTTAACCCTGCTGCCAACTTGCATAATACTATCCCTCCAAATTATTCAGTAGAAACAGCTGATTGTTCTCTTATTAAATCAATATTATTTATTGGGTCAATAAATTTACTAGTAAAATAATTTAGCGACTCATTTTTAAGCCTTGCAATGTCTATTGAAAAATATTTCAATACTTCCTGGAAAAAGTCAACACGAGAACTAAATCTTTGAGGGATTATTTCATTAAATTGCTCTTTATATACATTATTAGTATCAGAAAATTGGCTTATACCCATTTGATTACTACTTTCCTGGTTTAGTCCGGCTAAATACCAACTTTCAATTTCTTTTATAACAACTACTATTTTATCATCAAATAATTGATTCAATTTATTTAATATTTTACGTTTCTTTTTGGCAACGCATTCATTGCTATCTATATCACCTACAAATATATAATCTGCTTCCATTGCTTTAATACTTACAAGAAAACTATTTATACTATTATTGGGCTTTTGTGAATACTGATATATTGTTATAGTATTATACTCTTTTTCTAATAGAGGTTGAATTGCATGTCTAAAAAATCTTTCATCGTCATTTCCTTCAACAAGAATAAATAATCTTTTATACACAACTACACCTCCAATAGATTTTGTATATATAGGTCGTCTATTCCCATATCATTACTTAAAAAAACCTTAACTTCTTCTTTTTCAGCAGGTTTGGTAATAATGGAAAACCCATTACTATCACGATGAACTAAAAAGAGTTTACACAAATCTATATACTTTACAATTTCCGGATTATGTGTTGTTATAATTATTTGTTTTGATTTAGAGGCATCATTAATCATTTCTACCAATTTTGAAATTAAATGAGGATGAATGTTTCGTTCAGGTTCTTCTATTATGGCAATTTGCTTTTTTTCAAAATACAACGCTATTATTAAGGCGGTAACATTTATTGTCCCATCAGATAGTAAAGATGCTGGTATAAACTCATCTTTTACATATGTTTCTTTTAATTTAAATAATAAAGATTTATCAGCAAATTTTTCTACATCAATCTTGTTAACAAAAGGCAATATATCTTTAACTAAATTAGAAAACTTCCTTTCTTTTTCTTTATTTTCAATAATATTTTTTAAAACAATAGCAAGATTACTACCGTCCTCTTCTAACTCTGCTTTCCCATTAATAGGGGTAGCTCTCTTAGGTAAAGTTGGATTAATATTATATATAACGATATCATGTAATATTCTTTTTAAAGGTGATTCAAATAAGGCTATAAATGAAGTTTCAATTATTAAACCTTTTCTCAATGAAGAAATATCTTTATACTTACCGTTTATTAATCTAGGCAAAGAATTTATCTCAAAATCTAAATCCTTATAATTAATATTACTATCATTCTCTACAAATACTTTTAGTTTACCATTATCATTAGTAACAACTAATTCCTGTTTCCCAATATACTTGTCTTTTTTATTATTACCGTTTTTTTCGTAATATTTAAATGTCACATGTAATCTATCTTTAACAGTTTCAAATTCTTCTAAATTGCTTTTTGAGAAATCAAGCGAAAAGCTATAATTTGTTTCATACGTCTCACGATAAATTTCTTTATTATGATATTCAAATATCTCTTCATATAGTTCAGAGTTACATGTAACTATTTCAAATGATAATGGTTCTTTGCTTCCTATATTTATATTCCTCAAATATTCAATACCACCTTGCATTGAAATTGCATTGTCTAATCCATGTTTAGATATATTTCTTATAAATTCAAATAGTTGAACAAAACTAGATTTACCTGCAGCATTTGCACCAATAATAATATTAAAATTGTCAAGATTTACTTCCAGATGCTCAAAACTTTTAAAATTAGAAACCTTTATCTTTTTTATACCCAAATCAAACCCTCCTATCTATACTCTTTTATCGGCTATTCCAACTTCATCCTGGCAATATCTACAAAGTCTAATATCTCACCACTAGACTCAAGTGTTGAAACATATAATCTATCTGCTACAGTAATGATATCTTCGTAGTTTTCTTCTTGAT
>JBDNGI010000133.1:0-4032 GCA_041689345.1 Halanaerobiales bacterium | reverse complement strand
ATTATAAACAGCAGCAAAACTGTCATTTTCTAAAGCTAATTCAGCACTATCAAGAATTATTACATCATCCACGTCATCTTCTTCATGAGCATCAAATTTAACAGTAGCTGTTAAACCATTTTTAACAATATCAGCCTGAAGATTTAATGTCTGAGCAATTTCACCAGCTGAACTGTCAGCGGCGATAGTATCAGAATCGTCATCCCATGGGTCTGAATAAACAAAAGCATCTTTTGGAACAGCCACTAGATCAGTAACGACAGCTTGACCATTACTAATATCAGCTTCCAAATCAGAAGGATCATCGTAATAATAATCTATCTCATCATCAATTACATCACCAGTAATTGCTTGATCAGTAAAGTCAACTGCATAGCTTCCACTGAAAGATACATTAGCGTTTGGAGCGACTTCTAAAGCAGCAACTCTAGAATCTAGACCTGCAACATCTTCAGTAAGTGCAGCAACGTCTACACCTAAACTATATAGTTCAGGTTCGAATTCGCCAGTTAAAGCACTAACAATATCCATAACTTCTGCAGCTTGTTCAACAGTAAGTTCTGTTGGTACTACTGCTTCTAAAGTTTCTGGAGTATTTTTAGCTATTAAGACTTCAACTATAGCTACAACTTCTTCGCCTTCAGCTTCGCTTAGTCCTGAATTAGCTTCGATTAAAGCATCATTAACCATAAAGTCAACCTGGTCAACTAACTCTGTACGAGCATCTTCAATATCGTTTAATAAACGACCAAGCATAACAGCGATTTCATAACGAGTTAAATCATTTTGTCCTTTAAATGTTCCATCTGGATAACCCTGGATTAAACCAGCAGCTACCAAACTATTAACAGCTTCATAAGCCCAGTGGTTACTAGGTACATCTGCGAATGAACCAGCAAATGTAGAAACTGTTAATGCCAATACTAATACCATAGCAATAATAATTTTCTTCATAATAATAATTTCCCCCTTGATTGTTTTTAAATGAGTTTTTTTAAACCAAATATAGTTCTAAGAGCTCATCTTCAATCTCAGGGAATCTCGTCGATGAGTTTCCTTGTTTCCTCATTTACTTATTCCCATTTTCAATTGTCAATGAACTATTATATAGAACCCCATCACCTCTTCATGCCTCGTGGACTGGGGGACACCACCTTTCTGCCACAGTTTAGCCCGAGATGATAAGAATTTTGACTAATTTAAGACTGATAATCTATAAGTAAATAATATCAGTAATTTTAATCTTGCAATACTATATATTCAACAACTTTAGAAAAACTCCTGCAAGATTTTAAAACTTTTTTTTGGAATTTTTAACTAAGATGCTAAGTAAGGTAAAAAACAAAGATAAAAACTAATTGTTAATTACATCTTGTCTTACTTTAATGATATAATATTCAAAGACTTTTTTATCTTTCTTATATATATTAATTCAACTTAAACTCCTAAATTCCTGCATGACTTCCCTATTATTTTCTACCAGTATTATCCTACTACCAGATCCCTGAATCAAGTCTTCTTTATATATCTCTCTGCTAATATAACAGCTACATAATCATCAACAGCTGTAGATGGTTTCCAACTGATAAATGGGATCCATCTCTGCCAACTGTTTTTATGTTTAGCTAGATAACGCTCTTCTGCCTCCACAGTAGTATATGCTTCATCGACAATGCTAACAGGTATATCTGTTAAATCCCTGACTATCTGACTCAATTTTACAGAATAGGTTCCATTACCAATTACGATATCCTTTATATTATAATTATTTAGGACTTCTTGCAAATATGACTTTATATTTGTAGTCTTGATAATATCCTTATATAAAACCATTAACTGATAGTTCAAAATAGCTATCCCACATTTATCCTTACCTGGGTCAATTGATAAAAGCAATTTTTCTCTTTTATCGCAATAGGGGTTATCAGCCTGTTCAAAATCAGATATCTTATTCATCATTACTGCTACCCACTTGTTCTATATCAAATCTTATCTTGTTTGAGAATTGATCATTCCAACCATCTTCAACCCAAATATCCCCAGTAGCAGATACTCTAACATTAACTTTTCCTTTAAAGCTCTGTACCTTATTAAGTACTTCATAAAATCTACTAAATTTGATAGTCCCTACTGTTCCTTGTTCAACTGAAATAATACCTTTCTTGACAGATTCAGTATTAATAGTAGTTAATATGTCTATTAGTTCATCTTCAAGTTCAGCAACAGACTTACTGGCATCTATAACTTTTTCAGTTATTATATCGCCTTTTGGATAGACAATGAAATCTGGACTTAATTGAAAACTAACAGGTACTATCATATTCTGAGAGACATTAACCTCTGTTACTAAACTTATAATATATTTTTCTATATCTGACTGGAGTATAGTTGTTGCCAGGCCAAATACCTCTTCTGTTTTCAAACTAATTGCACTACCGGTTTCATCATCAACCTTTACGGGCCTATTGAGCACTTCATTATTTGCTTTAGTAACAAATTCTATGATATTGTCAACTGTCTCATCTTGTGTCTTGCCTTTCTCAACAACATCTATATATATAACATCACCCTTTTGATATACGAGATCCTGCAAATAATATCTAAGGGTCGTATCACTCAATTCTTTATTAGCTCTATTAACTTCTTGATTTAATAATTCTATACGCTCTTCTAAGTCCTGTTGTTCTGTCTGCAATTTATCCAACTGACCTTCTAATTGCGTCTTGGTCTCTTTTAAATCCTCTATATTACTTTGAGCAGTCTCATATTCCAACTGAATACTATCTAATTTACTCTGTAGTTCACTTTTTTGTTCTGCCAATAATAAGTTTTCTTCATCTAATTGTTCTTTTTGTTTCTGCAAATTTGCTAATTCTACTTCTATATTTTGTATTTCCACTTCTTTTTTCTGCAATTGATCGTCTTTATCATCTAATAAATTATCTTTTTCTTTCAGTATAAGATCCTTTTTCAGCATTTGCTGGTTAAGGATATCTAAATCGTTCCGTGTAGTTTCAAGTCTACTAAGTACTTGTTGAATATTAAAGATTGCCTGTCTAACACCATTGTTAGTAGCAAGTATTACAGTGATCGTAAGTGATGCAATTAAAACACCTGTTAATATAGTTATTATAATAGATGTATATTTAGGACGTAGGCCGAAAATGGAAATTCTCTTTTTCCCAACCTTCATTCCTATCTGATCTCCAAGATATGCTATCAAGCCACTAATAGCCACAACTACCAATATAAGTAATGCTCCATACAAAGGCCTACACCCCCTTTTATTGTATTCTTTCAAATAATAATACTGCATTAATACCCAGATTAATCAGGTTAGCCATTTGCTGAATGATATTTTAAAAAGCTCCAGTACCGCATCATTTATATAAAATTATATCATACTATAGCAAAATCCCGTATGGATAATTCTGCTTATTTACCTAACTTATAAAGCATAGCACTACCTACTAGCAAAAATATAAAGTTCTGCAGCCAGGCACCGAGAAATGGTGGTATTGTACCCTGCTCACCAAGTGCACTGCCAATGGTCATTACTGTATAATAAATGAAAATTACAGCAATACTAATCCCCATTCCAGTAGCAGAACCACCAGAACGCTGTGGCTGAATTCCTAATACAGCAGCAAGTAGAGCAAAAATAAAATTAGCAAAGGGTATTGATAATCTTTGGTATAAACTTACTAATTCCTCATTAACATCTTTTCCCTGCCTACTCTGAAAATTAATAAAGCTCTTCAACTCAAATATATTCATATCATCGATTTTCTTATTGAGTTTAGCTACCTCTGACGGTTGATAAGCCAAGCCAGAACTACTATATTCCCTAAAGGTCAAGCCTGGAATCCTCTCACCAGCCTTCAAGTGAGTAATACGTCCATTTATAAAACGCCAGCCGCCATCATCTTTCCAGACTGCCTCTTCAGCTTCTATCAATTGAACAGGACGACCATCTTCAAAATCTTGAAAGATTACATCTCTCATAATACCTGTTTCACCATTAAAATGACT
>JBDNGI010000132.1:0-4439 GCA_041689345.1 Halanaerobiales bacterium | reverse complement strand
AACTTCTCGTGGAGTCAATATGTAAAGGCTCTTCCTAAGGTGTATAAAAAAGATGCTCACTTACGACCTCAGACTGATATAATGCATCGTAAAATAAGAAACCTTTTGCCTTTATACGTTATATTTGATGAAATATTTAAAATAGAAGATGAGAATGACCTCCAAAGAGTTTCTGAAAAATGTAATTTAAACCTTGAAAAAAAACTCAATTTTACTCCTAGAAACAGTGAGATTATTTGGAATTCAAAAGATATTAATATAGTAGATGAAATCTACAAGAAGGATTTTATGATTTTTGGCTATACTCTATTGTCTCATAATACTGGGGATTAACTTCACCACCTTTTCTTGTAGTATTTCTCTTTAAAAGATAAAAAAAGAGAATGCTTCCTTTCAAAGGAAATAAAAAATGAAATTTGGCTCTTATTGGGAAATAACTCGATATTACAATTTCAAAGAGAATGAATAAGCATTGTTTGGGATATCCAGTACTTGAAGATGTCTCAGATAGCATAATTTATTTAGGAAATTAAAAATATAATTTCCTCATTGTAAAGAACCTAAGGCCGTTTTTCTTTAGATGCAGGTAAAATTAATATGTAATATGAATCAAAGAAAAACCACCCTTTTTGTTGTACCCAGGAGTAGTGAATCCTGGGAAGGTTCTGAAGCACTTTGGATCACAATTGCTGGATTGGCTGCGACTGCTAAAACAAAGTTTGGAAATGCGTATGTTTTAACTGCAGATAGAATAGCAGAACCACGCGAGGTTTTAAGTTATCCTCTCATTAAGGAAAAGAAAAGTGTCCAAAAGAAGAAGTCTGTTAATTTAATAAAAATTGTTACTAACGTTTTTAAAACCCTTATTAAAGATTTATCGCTTTGGAAATCATCGAACAATAATCAACGATACAAATATCAGATTCCTGATCTTGGAGATGTTTGTTTCGTATGGGAACATCATGATATTTTTTCAGGAATAGGATTTGAAATGGCTCAAAGATATAATGCTCCGTATATAAAATATGTACGTGCTCCACGGGTATGGGAGGCAAAGAAATGGAGTATAAGCTGGCCATTTTGGGGAAATATTCTGGAGTTTATCGAAGCTAGTTCTTTAAAAAAGGCTCATGTAGTAGCTTGCGTGTCACCTATTGTAGTTGAGAAATTAATCAATATGGGTATTCATAGAGAGAATATTTTAGTCTCTCTAATGGCAGTGGATCCAAAACTTTTTCAAGATGTTGATTCTACACGTATTTCTAATCAATTTCAATTAGCAGGCCAATTGTGATTTATTATTTATAACGGGTTTTACTTTTTTTAAAACTCCTAGTGCCGATGAGTATCGCAATCAGTTAAAAGATATGAATGCATATCATGAACATATAAAAAAAACAAGGATTTCATAATCCAGATTTGGAATTTAAACAATTTATTAGACAGAAAGAGATATATGAAAACTAAAATTCAGATACAAAAATAATTCTGGATTCTTCTTTGTCAAAAATTATTGAGCAATATGTTTAAGAAAAATATAAATGAAAAAGTTAAAAAATAAAATTGCATTGTTCATCATGCCACGTCCAAGTACTTCTTGGAAGGGATCTGAAGCTTTATGGATAACAATAGCCGGATGGGCAACGGCTGCAGAAAAGAAATTTGGGAAAGCGTATGTACTTACTCAAGATCGGTTTGCCTTGCCTAAGGAAGTTTATAAATATCCTCTTGAAGGAAAATCGAAAAATATTAACATTAAGGCTAGCAAATTCTTACCTTCTCTTATTAAGACTATTATAAAAGACATATTACTTTGGAAAAAATCAAAAAGTAAAAAAAATTATAACTATCAGATTCCTGGTTTAGATGGTGAATTAGAGCTAATTTTTGAGCAACATGATCTGTTCCAGGGACCAGGTGTAAGCCTTGCTAAAAAATATAAAGTTCCTTTAGTTAAAAAATTAGATGGACTTATCGTTTGGGAAGCAGAAAAGTGGGGTGTGAAAAGATATGCCTGGGGATGGTTCTTGGAAAGATTTGTAGAAGTTCCTGCTTTAAAAAAAGCCGATATTATTGCTTGTGTATCCCAGAATGTTTTTGATAAATGCCTTTCTTTGGGAATACCCAAAGATAAATTATTTATTTCCCCCATGGCTGTTGATCCTTATTTATTTAGAGATCAAGAAGAAAATATCATTTTGAAGAATAACTTAGGCTTAAAAAATGAGTTTGTAGTTGGTTGGATTGGTAGTTTTAGAAGTTTTCATGGACTTGATCATGTTGTAAAAGCTTTTGAAATAGTTCATGAATCTTATCCAAACACTAAGTTGTTACTAGTTGGTGGTGGGTTTGAAGAGGAAAAAATCAAAAAATTGGTTGATACACTGCACCTTTCTAATAGTGTTATTTTTGCAGGGAGGCAAGATTTTTTAGATATCCCAAATTTTGTAGCACTTTTTGATGTTGCCTTGGTAAGTGCGAAAAGTGCCACCGATTTTCATTATTCTCCTTTAAAATTAAGAGAGTATATGGGTGCTGGTATTGCCTCAATAGCTCCACGGGCGGGAGAAATTCCTGTTGTTTTTACTGAAGAAAAACAATTATTACTTTATGAAGCAGGCTCAGCTAAAGATATGGCTGCTAAAATATTATTTCTTTACGAAAATGATGAAGTTAAAAAAGCCATAGCAAAAGAAGGTAGACGTTATATTAAGCAAAATGGCACGTGGAAATCGGAACTTGAAAAGCTAATGAACAAAATTCAATAGTTTGAAAATTCTTCAACTAGGCTAAGAGCCCCACTTTCGGGAAGCTGAGATTTTGCTCTGTCAACTCTCTAATCATTTAATAGGGGAATGGCATGAGGTTCTTGAAGTGAGAATAATTCAAGGGGATGTCCATTTACAATTTAAGGTTAATATATTTATTAGATATAGTTCTATACCAAAAGTCATCAAAGGTTGCTTTTGGGATAAAATGAATGTTTATACTTTAAAAATATGATTTAACTTCAAAAAGGATGGGTTGGAGTCAATTTAATTAAATAAAATAATATTTTTGTGCCTTAATAATTTACTTTCGCAAACTATATGAAGTAATGTTTATGGATTAACAGTAGAGAATTAAAAACTACTTTTAGCTATATATAGATTAATTTGAGACATAATAATTCAGTAATATTTCACAAAAATAATAATGAAGAAGATTCTAATTAGCACTAAACTGAAGACCACAAATATAGGGAATCAAGCATTATCTGATGAGCTCAGTAAACTTGCTGAGGATATGAAATCTAAAGAAAATTATTATAAAATTTTGGGCAGACCTTTTGGATTAGACAAATATACAATTCATGATTTAGACCGCTCAAATCTGTTAAAAGATTTCGAGAAAACAGCAAATGAAATTTTTGTATCAACCAAAAGTTTGCCTAATGAAGCATATAATTTTTCAGTAAATACGATATATACCAAAACAGATTTGTTAAATGTTGATGGATCTATAGTTAAAACCGAAAAATTACGAAGGCTTGCAAGAAAGCTTAGAAAGTTCATTCTAAGGTTTAAAAATTATGCTCCTGCCTATAAAGAGAGATTAACATTATATAAAGATTTTGAGTATTATTTATATAGTGCTGCAGGAGAAGTAAGTGAGCAAGATTATTTTTATAGACAGTTATTAGATTTACGAGTAGCTCAGTTAATGGGATTGAAAGTTTGTGCAATAAATCAATCCATTGAGTTACCTATAGGTCTTTACAATGAAATTCTGATATACGTTTATTCTAAAATGCATTCAATAATTGTACGAGGAGATATTTCTAAACAATTTTTATTGCAAGCTGGTGTGGAACCATCCAAAATTAGTGTAGCGCCTGATACTGCTTTTCTATGTAAAGCTAAAGGTTTTTCAAAAAGACAGGTAATTAAAAAGATAGCAGTTAATTTTACTCCTAAAACCTATATTGAAGATCATGTTAATCCTTTTTTGCAAAGATTAATTAATGATGGTTATGAACTTACCTTTATAACCAATGATCCTTTTAGCGATAAAGCTGTAGGATCAAAGTTAGAGACTGACCTGGGAATTCCAGTATGTCTGCAAAGTTTAGATTACGCTAATTACGTTGAGTTTATTTGTGATTTTGATTTGGTGATTAGTTCTAGACTACATACAAATGAATTAGCTTTAATAGGTGGAGTTCCTATTTTACCGATAGAGGGAAATATGCATAAAACCACAGAGGTGCTAGCTTACGTAAATTATCCATCTAAAGTTGTAAGCTCTATTTCCGAATCTTACGGTTCAGATTTGACAAACTCCTTTAATGATATTAAAACCAATTATTCCGAGAAACAAGACTGGTTCGATTTGGCATTAAACGAAACGAAAGTTAAATCAAGAGAAAACTTAACAAAAATTAAATGATTTTTTTATTT
>JBDNGI010000131.1:0-3130 GCA_041689345.1 Halanaerobiales bacterium | reverse complement strand
CTAAAGAAACAGTTGAGGCTTTTTCAGAACCGATTCATTCCATTCTAGATGCAGTTAGAAGAGTACTTGAACAAACTCCACCGGAACTTTCTTCTGATATTATGGATAAGGGTATTATTATGACTGGTGGAGGAGCACTACTTACAGGGTTTGCAAAGTTATTAAGCAAAGAAACAGATATACCTGTGTTTCTAGCAGATGACCCCCTTACTTGTGTTGCTAGAGGTACAGGACAGGCACTGGAAGAAATAGATGATTTAGCAGATGCCCTGATGTCCAATGAAGGGCTAAGTTTTAGACGTTAGTCTTCTTTGTTGTTATAATAGAAAGGATTTGATATTTTGAAGTTTAAAAAGATGTCCTATATATATGTTCTAGTTATTATATTAATGTTTTCTACAATTGTGAATGCTGTTGAAATAATGACATTGGATGATATTAAAACTGGGATGAAGGGTTTTGCTAAGACTGTATTTCATGGGTATGAAGTTGAAGAATTCCCTATTGAAATCCTTGATATTGTAGAGGACCAGGGTTTAAATACAGATTTAATTTTATTTAAGGCAAGTGGTGAACAAATTGAAAAAGCAGGTGGTATTGCTGCAGGTATGAGCGGTAGTCCTGTTTATATTAATGGAAAATTAATTGGGGCCATTGGTTATGGATGGCCATTAAGTAATCATCGTTATGGTCTGATTACACCTATAGAAGAAATGTTGAAATTGTTTGAAACTACTCCTGAAAAAAATCAAGGGAAAAGTCCATCAATTAATTTAAAGACTCCTCTCTTTATAAGTGGTATGCGGGGAAGGGCTTTCAATAGAATGAAGGATAGTTTTGAGGGTTTTGGTTTTGAAGTAATGCAGGGTGGTGGATCAAGTTCGGTAAAAAGCAATGGGCATTCATTAGAACCTGGTAGTGCTATAGCTGTGCAATTAGTTAGAGGTGATATTAATGTTGCCTCAATAGGGACTTTAACATATCAGGATAATGAAAGAATATTGGCCTTTGGTCATCCCTTTAATAATAAAGGTAATGTTGAATATTTATTAAGTAGGGCCTACATTAATGGAATAATTCCTGGTTTAGAGACACCCTTTAAGCTGGGCTCAGTAACAGATGAGCTGCTTGGTTTAATAGAGGTAGATAGAGGAGCAGGGATAGCTGGTAGATTGAATAAATACCCTAAAATTATTCCCTTAAGAGTAAAAGTGAATGATAAAGACAGAAATAAGACAAATGTTGTTAATGTCCAAATTGTCAAAGATGAAGACCTTTTAACATCATTGATAACAAATGTATCTTTACAGTCTTTAGATGCAACCCTGGATAGGATTGGTAAAGGAACTGCAAGGGTTAATTATAAGATTACTGGAAAAGGATTACCAGATCTGGGAGTAGAACGTAATAATGTGTTTTATAGTAGAAATGATATAGCTGCTGTGTCTTTATACGAAATTTATAATATAATTGATATTATAACATCTAATCCCTTTAAAAAAGTAGAACTTATTGATGTAAAGTTAGATATAGAGGTAGAAAATATAGATAATGTTGCCTTAATTCAGGAAGCAAAGGTATTGAATGAAAGTATCAAGCCAGGTGATCGGCTGGAAGTTGAAGTAACTATACGTCCATATCGTCAAGAACCCTTTGTAAAAACTGTTTTTATTGATCTTCCTGAAGATATGAATCCTGGCTATGCTAGCCTGATGATCGATGGTGGTTTAACCGGGGAATCTTATCAGACAATACCTGAGGAAGGAATGGAACAAGAAGAGAGTAATCAGGCGATAATCGGAGGTTATAAAGACCTTGAGTCTATTTTAGAGGACTTTCTGGAAAGACCTAAGAATAATGAATTAATTTTACAGGTTTATCCTGGATATCCTATGGCAACTGTTGGAAATCAGTCTACAAATTCTGAGGCAGATGTAGATAGTAATCTAGAAGAAAATATACAGGATGAGAATAACACTGCTGATCTAGAGAAAAATAATAATGAAACAGATAAGGAGAATTTGCTTGATGATGAATTAATTGAAGAAGATGAGGAGATAAAACAACTATATCCTACTGAATATGTCCTGGAAGGTAGTTTAAGTTTAGATATAAATGTGGAAGAAAAAGATGGAGCAGAAAAAGATGGAGCAGAAATAGTACAGGAAAACAAACCTGCGGCAGAGTGACATCTTAGATGTCCACTGGCAAAACTTACGGATCTTAAAAAATACCCTGTTGGGGGGTTTCCCCCTCAGGGTATTTTCCATTAAATACATGATATAAAGGTTGATTTAAGTAGATAAATATAATATTATTGAATAGTGAGTGGATATCTTGGGGGTTGAAATTGATGAGGTATAAATTGTTGTTTTTTATAGCGTTACTTATGTTTGTTGTGCTAACAGGAATACTCCTTTATAAAAGTAGTGGTCTATTATCTAATATCGAAAATCAGCTAGTTAATTATTTGGAAGATAACTATCAAATAGTAATTGAAGTAGGTGAGACATCATTTTGGCCAATAAACCAAATGATATTAAAAAATGCTAAGATAAGCTCCACGAAATCTAAATTTTCTATATCTGTACCAGAACTTAGCATATATTATGATTTCTTTGCTTTCCTATCTACCGCAAGAAACCCAGGGAATGCTATTGATTTTATTAGTTTTAATAAACCAGTTATAAAGATAATTGGAACTGAAAAAAAGACTGATTCTGATAAATACTCTAATCTTGATAAAGATAGTATATTTGAGGTACTAAATGGATTATATGCAACTGCACCATTCCAAATTAAGGTTGATGATGGTGATTTGATTTATACTAATAGTAATAATAATATCCAACTTAAAAGGCTTAATCTATTATTTAAAGTTATAAGTGAAGAGGAGTCTCGTCTTCAGCTTGATACAGCTGTTTATACAAATAAATTAATAAGCAATAAATATGGGCTTAATGAATTGAGTTTTGAAAATCTAAAAATAGTCATGTCATTAAATGGAGATAGTTGGCAGGGGAATCTGGAAACTGATTATATAGATATACAAGAATTAAGTGAATATATAGAAAAAAATGAGGATCCTAATGAGGATCCTATAGTAAATTATTCAGATATTAAGGGGTTT
>JBDNGI010000130.1:0-2508 GCA_041689345.1 Halanaerobiales bacterium | reverse complement strand
GGGTAGGATTTACACCTACTGTTTCTTGTATTTACAAGGCACACCAAGCCTCATCCAAATCTACGATTTGGGTGGGGTAGTTGACATAATCAATAAGTATATGCAGTTGCGATTGTAAGAATTATTACTCGAACAGCACCCCCAGTATTTTTAAGTACTCTTGCAATTTCATTGGCAGTAGCACCTGTTGTAAATATATCATCTATTAATAGTAAAGACTGTCCTTCATAACAATTCTTTTTAACATAAAAACTATCTTTAAGTAAAGTTCTCCTCTGTTTATAAGCAAAATTATATAAAGGTGGACTATCTTTGATTCTTAATAAACTCAATGATAAAGGAATACCAGTATATAGTGATAACTCTTCAGCAAGTAATTCTGCCTGATTATAACCCCTCTGCTTCAACCTCTTCTTATGTATAGGAACAGGGATTATATTGTCTATTTTTTCAGAATTATAGTGGCAATTTAAAGCAATATACATCAAATGAACTAATGGTCTCTTTAACTCAGTAATATCATTATATTTAAACTCCAAGAGCAATTTCTTTAATAAACCATTATATGTCCCCATACTCCTGGCTGCTTCAAATATATAGGACTCATTTTGGCAGTGACTACACAAATCACCTTCAGAAGCAACTTTGTATAATTCCCTGCCGCAAATAGGACAATAATTTTCTAAAAGTTCTATATCTTCTAGGCAGGAATCGCAGATACCCTTTATTTCACTATATAGATAATTATCCCCACATTGCAAACATATATTTTGATCAGGGTATATTACTCTGAGAATCTTACTCAATATATTCATTTTTATCATTAACCTACTAAGTCCTGCATATTATATGTCTGTTTTATCTTTTCTATTTTCTTTCTAGCCCTCTGTAAGGCATTATCGACAGCCTTAATATTTACTTTTAGATTAGCTGATATCTCCTGATAGGATTTATTCTCTAAATACTGCATAAAGACTTCTTTTTCCAACTCTGTTAATTCTTCATCAATAATAACAAATAAAATTCTCAATTGTTCCTGATATATGTATTTTTCTTCAACGTTTTCATTTTTATTTGGTAAAATCTCTTTAAAACTCCTACTACCTTCACCAAAATCAATTGATTTATCAATAGAAGTAGAGTTATTTAATGGTATATGTTTTTGTCTATTAGCCCTTTTTATTGCTGAAACTAATTGTCGATGAATGCAGAGCTGTGCAAAACCCCGAAAAGAAGCAGCACGGTCTTCTCGATAATCTCTTACGGCTTTGTACAAACCAACAAGACCTTCTTGAATAACATCTTCACGATCAAGCCCTTTTATAAAAAAAAATCTGGCTTTAGCATAGACAATATCCATATTATTATTAATTAATAATTCTATAGCCTGTTTATCTCCATCCTGTGCCTGTCTAATTTTTTCTTCTTCCCCTGGCTGTTTATACATATTTTTTTATCACCTCTTCAGAGATAGAAAGCTGTAATCCCATCATCTATATAAATAATACTTAATAATTACACTTGCCGTTCTAGCCAATTATACTAATTATGCATACACTAAGTATTATTAAGAAAAATATAAGTGGGACTTATATAGTTTAATTATTTTTTCAATAGGTATATTCAGGTCTACTAAAGTCGCCATAAGCAGAATGATAATCAAAATATATAGTAGATTATCTAAAATTTTATCCTTCATCTAAAAGTAATCCCCCTATAAAGTGTGTTATAACTTAAGTAATATTTAACCACTCCCCTTTAATTTTCTTTTATAGCCTTCTATAATCTTCGCTCCAGGATATTTAATCCCCTATGTAATAATTTTCTAAGAGCTCTTATACTAATCATCTGAAAAAAATTATACTGAAAAACTAATAGCCCTAATATATATATATTTGACAAAAATGTGGTATATCCTCTTATTAAAAGAAAATTTAGTTAAAAATTTTCTTCCTACCTACTAAGATACCATTACTAATTAATCGATCACCACTGGGACTATTCATGGTAAATCCCCTGACAATCATGCGGGCAGAACTACCTCCATCCAGATTCATGCCATCAATTATGCTATATTCTCTCATAAATTTGGCCAATTGTTCTAATGTAATACCAACACTATGCTCAGGTTGTCGGCCGTCTACTGTAAAGAAAACCAGTTTATTATTAGCGGTTACACCAACTGCGGAACGTGGTGCTCTGCCATAAGCAATGTCAGGCTGAAATTCCTCTTCAGTAGATGCCACAAATAATTCTCCATTCTTGAGTAAACGCGGACCGGCAGCAATAGCTGTTTTTATATTAAATTCTTTAAAATCAGGAGTAAAATTATTTTTCAAATATATAATATCACCAACTTCAATTTGAACTAATTCCTGGACCCTGCTCCCATGAGCCTGTACAATATAGCCCTTTTCAGGAATTAAACTATTCTTATTTTTAGTAGGAGAATCCTCAAAAGAACTAATCTTTACAGCAAAACCTTCAACTACAACTATCTCCAGCATC
>JBDNGI010000129.1:0-2526 GCA_041689345.1 Halanaerobiales bacterium | reverse complement strand
CTTAATAAAGTCTTTAATGGAGCAAAAAGACTAGTTCCGAATATTAATAGAAAAGATGTCATCACTTCTTATTCTGGACTAAGGGCTGCCGAAAGTGGTGGTGACTTTATAATTGGTCCTTCGAACAAATTAAAGGGTTTAATTAATGTTGCTGGGATTCAATCACCAGGTTTGAGTTCAGCACCTGCAATTGCAGAATTAGTAACTGATATAGCAAAAGATATTGCTAAAAATTCAAGGTTTGATATTCAATTTTTATTACGAGAAAACTATCAAGAGAAATTACCTAAAAGAAATATATTTAATGAGTCTGACCATGATCAATGGCAAAAAGTTGTTGAAAATAATCCGCATTATGGAGAGATAATCTGTCGTTGTGAAAAGGTGACTAGAGGTGAAATAATTAAGTCAATTCATCGTCCTATTCCTGCAAGAAGTATTGATGCAGTTAAACGTAGAACCAGGGCAGGGACAGGAAGGTGTCAGGGTGGTTTTTGTGGTCCTCGTGTTCTAGAGATATTATCAGAGGAGTTAAATATACCAGCAGTTGAAGTTACTAAAAAAGGCAGAGGATCAGAGATATTAATGGCAGAAACTAAAGATATCTTATTAAAGGCAGGTGAAAATAGATGAAACAAAATATACATTTGGAAAGAGCACATCCTACTGATAATATAGAACTGAATAATGATATGAAGACGGTTAAAGAGGAAAAAATTAAGCAGTACAATCAGTTAAAAGAAGTAGAACAATATGATCTGGTAATCATAGGAGGGGGACCTGCGGGTTTAGCCTCGGCACTTGAAGCGAAAAAGAATAATGTTAATAAAATATTATTGCTGGAAAGGGATAAATACCTTGGGGGAATATTACAGCAGTGTATCCATAATGGCTTTGGACTGGAATATTTTAAAGAAGAATTAACTGGTCCAGAATATGCTGAAAGGTTTATTACTAGACTAAAGAATAGTGATGTAGATTATAAAACTGAGACGATGGTTGTTAGTATAAATTCTGATAAAGAATTAATTGCTCTTAATCAGCGGGAAGGTATATTAAAAATCAAAGCAAAAGCGATCATTTTAGCAATGGGTTGTCGTGAAAGAACAAGAGAAGCTATACGTATTACTGGAAGTAGACCGGCGGGTATTTTGACAGCTGGAACTGCACAGCGATATATTAATATTGAAGGTTACCTTCCTGGAAAAAAAGTAATTATATTGGGGTCAGGGGATATTGGTTTAATAATGGCTAGAAGAATGATACTGGAAGGAGCAGATGTAAAGGCAGTTTTAGAAATTATGCCTTACTCATCTGGCTTAATCAGAAATAAGGTTCAGTGTCTTGATGACTTTGGTATTCCCTTGAAACTAAACCATACTATTACTAAAATAAACGGAGATAAAAGAGTGGAAAGTGTGGAGGTATCCCAGGTAGATAAAAACTTAAGACCAATAATAGGAACAGAAGAAGTAATAGAATGTGATACTGTACTCTTTTCAGTTGGTTTGATACCTGAGAATGAACTATCGAAAGAACTTGGGGTGGTATTAAGTGATATTACAGGGGGACCTGTGGTTAATGAAAATAGAATGACCAGTATTGAAGGTGTTTTTGCCTGTGGTAATGTCCTTCAGGTTCATGATCTGGTGGATTATGTGACTGAAGAAAGTGAAATAGCTGCTAAATCAGCTGCTGCTTATATTCATAATGATTATTCAAAAAGAGACCAGGAGATAATACTTACAGTAGGGGAAAATATTAGTTATATAGTGCCAAATAAAATTGAATATGATCCTACTGAAGGTAAATTTATTAAACTATATATGCGTGTGAAAAATCCTCAAGAAAATGTCAAGATAATACTGACAGATGAAAAGGGTAAAGAAATAATAACTTATCATAAGGATATTGTAACACCTGGTGAAATGCTGAATGTTGTTTTACCTAAAAAAAATATAAGCAAAAATTTACTGCAAATAAAATTAGATATAATAAAGGAAGGTGAGCCTCGTGTCTAGAAGTAATATAATATGTATAAATTGTCCTAAGGGTTGTCGTATGACGGTAGAAACAGAAGATGATGAAATAAAGAATGTTTCTGGTTTTTCCTGTCCTATTGGAGAAAAATATGCCAGGGAGGAATATGAAAATCCTAGCAGAATTCTACCAACTACTGTCAGGGTTAAAAATGGTCTGCTGCCACTTGTGTCTGTAAAGACTGAAAAACCTATTTCTAAAAGATTATTACTTGATGCTATGGAAGAAATAGCTCAAATAGAAATTGAAGCACCAGTACAGATTGGACAGATTATAAAAAGGAATGTGTTAAATACAGGAGTAAATCTTGTGGCAACAAGAACTGTTGGTGAACTTTAGGAATAAATATGGGGTAAAATCGAAATAGTAAATGTAGGTAGAAGAAAAAGGGGTTGTATTTTAATGTACCACTTAAAAAAATTTTTTAAGGGGAATCCAGTAATAGCCAGTTTTAGGAAGGATAATGATTTAGATCAAATACTAAAT
>JBDNGI010000128.1:0-9566 GCA_041689345.1 Halanaerobiales bacterium | reverse complement strand
TTACAATAAAAAAAGCCATACAAAAATGTATGGCAGAATTTACTTATTTAACAGTTATATTTTTGGCATCAGCCAGTATCTCATCTAATTCCTCAATACTTATCTCTACATTGTTTTCTTTAATTAAGGTTTTTATATTATCGTCATATTTTTCTGCATAATTAAAGAAAGCCTGCTCCATTTTTTTCATCATATCCATCGTATGATATCACCTCTATTTTTTTATTAATAGTATATAGAAAATAATAGTTTAATATACATACATAAATATAATAGTTAAATACCATAATACTAAACGAAAGATATTTTTATAGCTTTACTTCTAAATATTTATGAAACTATAAAAACAATAAATTACAAATAAAAACTGCTGCAAAAAAACCTGCCAAATCTGCTATTAAGCCAACTGTGATAGCATATCTATATTTTTTAATACCAATAGAGCCAAAATACACAGCAAGAATATAAAAAGTTGTTTCAGTACTTCCCTGAATCGTAGATGCTAATTTCCCAATAAAAGAATCTGCCCCGTAAATTTTTAATAATTGATCTGTATACGAAAGTGCACCACTACCTGAAAGGGGTCTTAAAAACATTAAAGGCATAACTTGATCTGGTATATTAAATCTATTGGATATTGGCTTTAATGCTTCTACTAAAATTTCTAAGGCACCTGAGGACCTAAATATATTAATAGCAATTAACATGGCAAGGAGATAAGGGAATATTTTAACTACAGTTTTTATCCCATCTGCAGCACCTTCCGCAAATAAATCATAAATTTTCTCTTTTTTTATAATCCCATAAGAAATAATTATAAATATTATTATAGGTATACTCCATGAAGAAATATTAGATATTATTATAGACAAATTACTGCACCTCCGTAATATAATATCAAATATTTAATTATAAAAAACACGAAAAAACTTATCTAATATTAATGCTGTTATAGTTGATACAGCAGTAGCAAATATAGTACTTGTAATAATAATTGCTGGGTAATTTGAACTATTTGCAACTCGAAGACTAATAATCATAGCCGGAATAATAGTAATACTAGATGTATTTAATGCCAATAAGGTACACATGGCCTTGCTAGCTTTAGTTGAATTATTATTTATTTTTTGTAATTCATGCATCGCTTCAATACCTAGTGGTGTTGCTGAATTACCCAATCCAAGTAAATTTGCGGTAAGATTTAAGATGATTGCAGCAGCAGCAGGATGATCCTTAGGAATATCAGGAAATATAAATCTAATAAATGGTCTTAATAGTCTCGCTATTAAATCTGTTAATTTTGATTCTTTTGCAATATTCATTAAACCAAGCCATAAAGCCATCGGACCCAATAATTTAATCATTAAGTCAACACTATCTGTAACAGCCTGGAAGATAGCTGGTGACATTTGATCCATCCTTCCATTAAATGCAGCAACAATAAATCCTATGATTATTAATAGAAACCATAGAATATTAATCATATTATTCCTCCAAAAAAAGAATTTTAAAAAAGTTATTGTATCTTAAGACCATATTTTCTTATAGAAACTAAGACTGTTTTTGTAGAAAATTTTCTCTATTTCTTTCTTTTGATAACCATTTTCAAACAATTTATTTTCCAAATTCTTTAACTTACTTATATTTTCTAGACCTTTTGGTGTCATATCAATACCATCATAATCTGTACCCAAACAAATATTATCTATGCCTACTAGATCTTTTATATAATCTATATGTTTAATCAAATCATTTATTTCTACTTTTTTCTTATTACTTATAAAAAACGGTGCAAAATTTATTCCTATTACTCCACCATTTTTTGCTATGGCTTTAATTTGTTTATCGTCTAAATTCCTTTTATGTTTAAAAATACCTTTAGCATTAGAATGAGATGCTATGAAGGGACTTTCGGAGTGTTTTACAATATCCCAAAATCCAGCGGGAGCTATATGAGATACATCTATAATAATTTTTAAATTATTCATTTCTTTTATCATTTTTTTTCCTAGAAGAGTAAGACCGCCATTAGCCTGAATTTCACCTACGCCATCTGCTAAATGGTTTCTTTGGTTCCAGGTTAAGGATATCATGCGTACCCCAAGCCTAAAAAATGTCCTTAAAGCAGAAATATCAAAAATACCATCAGCACCTTCAATAGAAAGTATTACACCTATCTGTTTACTTTTCATAATTTCTTTAATATCTGAATAATTTTTTATATGCTTTAATTCCGGATGATTATCAATAAGAATTTGAAACCTATCGATTAATTGAATAGTTCTTTGTAAGGCAAATTTCGGTTTATATTTTGATTCGACAAAAACAGCAAAGACTGCTATCTTTACCTCTCCATTGCGCAACTTTACAAGATCCACATGATTCCCTTCATTATTTTTTGAAAAAATATAGTTTGAAGTACTATCAAAATTCAACAATGTATCTACATGACTTACTATTGAAAACAATAATCACACCTCACATCTATAATTATAGTTATATAGTTATAAACAATCAGATTAAAAATATCAAGTGAACTCGTTCAGCAAAGCTGAACATCAGGGAATCAGATGGAGACTCTACTCCACCTGATTGAGACCCCACTTATAGAAGCCCTAAAGGATGACCTAAAGATCAGGCCCTAGGGGTATTAACCTAAAAGATATTACGATAATAAAAGTATATAATTGCAAGATAGATATGAAACTTTCCATAAATATATTTAAACAATAATATGTGAATAACTTTGTATATTATAATTTATTAAATAAGAAATATAAATAGAAGATAATTTTTTAATTTTCAAAAAAATAATGGCCTTGTGGCCATTTCAATAATATCAGGTAATAAATTTCTCACAGCAAATCTTCCAGTTCTTCCAACAATATCACCAATAAATAAAACATTCATCTATAAATCTTCCTTTCAATTCAAAAAGGGCTCCCTTATTTAGGGAGCCCGAGCTTTCAAATTTTATTTTGCATAGTCTACAGACCTGGTTTCTCTTATAACAACAACCTTAATTTGTCCTGGATAATCAAGGTTATCTTCGATATTCTTGGTTAAATCACGAGCTACTTTACTAGCGGTAGCATCATTAATTTGATCAGATTCTACAATAACCCGCAACTCTCTACCAGCTTGTATAGCATAAGCATTATCTACGCCCTGATAGCTATAAGCAATTTTCTCTAATTCTTCCAGACGTTTTATATAAGATTCCAGCGTTTCCCTTCTAGCGCCAGGCCTTGCAGCTGAAATAGCGTCTGCAGCTGAAACAAGGACAGCTTCAATAGAAGTAAATTCGATATCGCCATGGTGAGCTCCTATACAGTGTGTTACCTTCTCAGATTCACCATATTTACGACCTAAATCCATACCAATTTTCACATGAGGACCTTCAACTTCGTGGTCTATTGCTTTTCCAATATCATGAAGTAAGCCACCTCTTTTAGCAAGATTTACATCTGCTCCAAGTTCTGCAGCCATGATACCAGCTAAATAGGATACCTCCAACGAATGTTGTAATACATTTTGTCCATAGCTTGTTCTAAATTTCAATCTACCTAACAATTTAATTAATTCCGAATGCAAACCGTGAACTCCTGTATCAAAAGTAGCTTGTTCACCAACTTCTCTGATATGTGCATCAAGTTCATTTTTAGCCTTATCCACCATTTCTTCAATACGAGCAGGATGGATTCTACCATCAATAATTAATTTTTCCAGAGCGATTCTTGCTACTTCACGTCGCATTGGATCAAATCCTGAAATAACAACTGCCTCAGGTGTATCATCTATAATTAAATCAATACCTGTTAGGCTTTCTAAAGTTCTAATATTTCTTCCCTCTCTACCAATAATTCTACCTTTCATTTCATCATTTGGTAAAGATACTACAGAAATTGTAGTCTCAGCTACATGATCTGCAGCACACCTTTGTATTGCTGGGGATACAATTTCCCTTGCCTTCTTATCAGCTTCTTCTTTAGCATTTGCTTCTTTTTCTTTAATCATTTTAGCAAATTCATGCTCAAGCTCTTCTTCAACCTGTTTAAAGAGATATTCTTTTGCTTCATTACGAGTAAAGTTAGAAATTTGTTCGAGAGTGTCTGATTGTTTCTCCTTAATAGTATTAATCTCTTTTTCTGCGTTACTTAGATAATTTTCTTTATCACGAACACTCTGTTCTTTTCTATCCAATGTTTCAGTTCGCCTATCAAGAGACTCCTCTTTATGCATTAAACGATTTTCTAATCGTTGTATCTCACTTCTTCGTTTTTGAGTTTCCTTATCAATCTCTTCCTTCAAATTATGAGCTACTTCTTTAGCCTCAAGTATAATTTCGCGTTTCTTTGACTCAGCTTCACGATCAGCCGTTTCTCGTATCTTCTTTGCTTCCTCTTCCGCAGATTGTATTTTTGCCTCAGCAATTGATTTTCTAATAAAATAACCTATAAGTATTCCTATAGGGATGGAAATTATTGCATAAATTACACCTCCAAAGATTTTTTTCACCCCCTATCTTTAATTGTTTATATATATTCATATTTTTAAAATCAGAAAACGCCTGATATCATTTTATCTCTTTTCACATCAACTGTCAAGAAACAGTTGATATATACCAGAAGAATTAATTTTATCAACATTTTTTAAACAGGATATTATAATCAGAATTATGCCTATTGTTTCTTGTATTTACGAGGCACACCTAAAAATGATGTGATAAGGAACATCTTATCACATCATTCATATTGGAATTAGTTTGATTTAATTATCATTAATTTTAAGTTCATTTAATATAGTATATATTATTGCGGCCGAAAACCCTTTATAATATAAATATCTTTTGAGTTTACTTAAATCTTCTTTATGACTTTTTAACCACTTCTTAGCAAGTGAACTTCCTAAATCTACCTCTAAATCGTCATCTATAAGTTTTTCTAGTACACGATTAATTATTTTCTCTTCAATTCCCTTAGAATTTAATTCTTTTCTTAACATATTGCTTCCGCGAGGTTTATTCTTTATACGATAGCTTACCCATTTTTCGGCAAATTTAATATCATCAATATAGGATAGTTCCTTCAAACGTTTAATTACTGTGAAAACTTCATCCTCTTGATAACCCTTTTTTAACAATCTGTCTTTCATTTCATAAGCACTTCTATCTCTATAGGAAAGCAAATTAAAAGCGTGATCCTTTATTTCTTGAATCTGATTGTTACTACTCTTCTTCACTAGCTGCTACTTCCTCATCTTCTAATAAGCCCATGCCTTCTCTTATTTTTTTGTCAACTTCTTGCATAATATCAGGATTTTCTTGTAAAAACGTTTTAGCATTTTCTCTTCCCTGACCTAATCGTTCATCACCATAAGAATACCATGAACCTGCTCTATCAATTATACCTGTATCAACACCCATATCAAGAACACATCCAGAGGCAGATATACCAGTACCATACATTATATCAAAATTTGCTTGGCGGAATGGTGAAGCAACCTTGTTTTTTACGACTTTTACTCTAGTTTGTGCACCTATAGATTCATCTCCATCTTTAATCGCCTGAGAACGACGTATTTCCATTCTAATTGAAGCATAGAATTTTAATGCACGTCCACCCGGTGTTATTTCAGGATTCCCAAACATAACTCCAACCTTTTCCCTAATCTGGTTAATAAAAACACAACTAGTTTTTGACTTACTTATAGCACCAGATAATTTTCTCATTGCCTGAGACATTAATCTTGCCTGTAGACCAACATGACTATCTCCCATTTCTCCGTCAATTTCAGCTTTAGGTACAAGTGCCGCCACAGAGTCAATAACAACAATATCTACAGCACTACTTCTGACCAATGCCTCAGCAATTTCTAAAGCTTCTTCACCATTATTTGGCTGTGAAATTAGTAAATTATCTATATTAACACCTAAGTTTTCTGAATAGCGAGGATCTAAAGCATGTTCAGCATCGATAAATGCCGCAATCCCACCACTTTTTTGCGCTTCGGCAATGATATGTAAAGCTAATGTTGTTTTACCAGAAGATGCAGGTCCATATAGTTCGATTATTCTTCCACGAGGGACACCCCCAACCCCTAATGCAACATCCAAGGGTAATGCCCCTGTAGGAATTGCCTCTATGTTTAGAGCAGTTGTTTCTCCCAATCTCATAATTGATCCTTTTCCAAACTGCTTCTCAATTTGTTTTACCGCAATATCAAGAGCTTGTTCTTTATCACTTTTTGCCAATTAAACTCACCTCTCATAGAAAATATAGAATTTTAAAAATCGAAAACAAACTTTTGTTCTATTATCATTATAGAACATTAGTTCATAAATTGCAAGCGTTATTTCATTTTTTTCCAAAAAATATTTTAATTAAAAATACTTTTTCTGAAGAACACTAATTATTTTTTAACATGGCAGAATATATTTCCTCATATACAGCCCCTTCTTTTGTCAATGTACTTTTCATTAAACTTATCTTCTTTAATAAAATATCTATATTTAAAAAACTCAAATTTTTAGTGATCTCCATGTATCTTTTTAATTGTATTGAAAGCTGTGTTATATTTGTATTGCGTCGTGTTCTAGCTATAGTAATATGCGGTATATAGGGATTTATATCCTCTTTAAATCCTGAATTTCTTAATTCATTTTCTAAAAGTGCATGTAATTCAATTAATTGATCAACCCCCTCATTTAGGCCAATATAGATAACCTGGGGATAATCCAAACGAGGAAAAGCAGCAATCTCTCCAATTTTAACAGATTGCTGCTGTATTTTTTCTGTTATAAAGTTCATCTGTTTAATAATTGCTTGAATAGAATCTTCTTCCATATCACCAAGAAATTTTAGAGTAATATGCATATTCTCTTCTTGAATCCATTTTAAATTATTATTTATTTCATCTTTAAGCTGATTAATACTATTATTGATTATTTTTTTTATATCATCAGCTATATCTATAGCAATAAATAAACGAATGGACATATATATAACTCTCCTAAAGTATTTATATTGCAAATATTTTATATAAGCAAGGATCTTTCATAATAGACTCTCATGCATAATTAATATGTTAAGCAGACAGTAATCAAATTGACATTCGTCATAATTATTTTAATGAAAATTTGATAATACAAAAATCAAGTATCAAGACTGAGCAGGCTGAAGTTAAGTTGATTATGAAAGAAGCTGTTAAAGTATTGGAACTATTCCTCTTGTAATTTATTTAAAAGTAATCTAGCCGTATTATTACTTGAGTCTAAATGTAATGTCTTTCTTAATTCTTCAATAGCTGCCTGTTTCATATTCATTTTCTGGTAAGCAAGTGCAAGACGATAATGTGCATCAGGATAATTAGAATTACTTTCTAATGCCTTTAGATATTGAGCCATGGCTTTATATGTTTCATCCTGTTCTAAATAGAGATCACCTAATGATAAATATGCATTAACGTAATCATTATTATAGCTAACTGCCTGTTGATAATAATTAATAGCTAGTTCTAAATTATTATCAATTTTATAATAAATTTCTCCTAAAAAGTAATAAGCTTGATATATATTGGCATTAACTTTTATAACATCTTTATAGTATTTTTTTGCCATCTCATAATCTTTATTAAAGTAATAAGCACTAGCCAACTTAGACTTAAGAGCAAGCAACGAATTATCTAGCTTTACTCCTTTATCCAGAATATCAATTGCCTTTTGATATTGCTCTTTTTTCATATAAATATCACTCATATTCAAATATACAGAAGCATTGTTAGGGTTCTCCTCAATTGCTTTTTGATATATAGTCAAGGCAGGGTCCAACTTGCCGATTTCTTTATACAATGCAGCAAGATTAATATAATCCCCTATTACAGCTCCTTTATTAATAGCTAACTCATATTCTTTAGCTGCCTTCTCTAAATTCCCTAAACCTTGATAAGCAGTAGCTAAATCACTGTGTAAGCCAGCAGATGATATCCCCAATTGTTTTGCTAATTCTAATTCCTTTTTAGCCTCATTGTAAAATGGACTATCATAATAACCTTCTTCATTAAGATACAATTTCCCCAGTTTCCAATTAATAAAACCAAAACTATACCCTTTATCATTTAATATTTTCATATTTTCCTTAGCATTTGTTACCTGATTTAATTGTATATATGCAAGTGTTTGAAAATAAAATGCATCTACAGTATCTTGATTATCATCTTTTAGAAATTGTTCTAATTTATTGACCGACTGATTATAATCACCACTATAATAATTACTTATTCCTTCAACAAGCATATCATTATCAGCAGAAACAATGATTGAAAAACTAAATAACATCATAGTAATAACAAAAGAAACAAAAACCTTCCTTTTCATAATTATTTTCCCCCTCTTATGTAGATTTTTATAAAGATATTAATTTACACTCTAGATTTACTCCTAATAGATATATTCTATGTATGTTAACTAAAATCCTTTTTTGATAACAGGTAATTATAGACATAAAATAAGGCATATTGTGAACTAATCCATTTATTCCATTTCCTATCACCATGTAAATTCAATTTGTAAACATTTGTTGATTGATCAGTTGCTAATCCTATATATACTAAGCCGACAGGTTTTTTTTCAGTTCCCCCACCAGGTCCAGCAATTCCCGTCAAGGATACCCCAATATCTGTTTTCATTATTTCCCGTATATTCAATGCCATTTCTTTAGCAGTATTACTACTAACAGCACCATATTTGTCCAATGTTTCTTTTTCTACTCCCAATTGTTCTATTTTAGCCTGATTACTATATACCATCATTCCTCCTTTAAAATATTGAGAGCTACCGGGTATATCCGTAATACGATCACCAACAAGTCCAGCGGTACAAGATTCAGCTAGAGATATTGTGAGCTTTTTTTCACTTAACATCTCCCCTACTATTTTTGGGAAGCCGCGGTCATCAGTTCCGTAGATATATTCACCGACTCGTTCCCTTATTTCTTTTTCAGCCCCTTCAATCAATTTAAAAACTTCTTCTTCTGAATTACCCTTCGCTGTAATTCTTAACTTAACTTCAGCAGTTCCAGCTAATAAGGCTAAAGTGGGGTTCTTCTGCCGATCAAGTATATCTTTTATCTTCATTTCCAAACTAGATTCACCAACAGAAAAGAAATTTAATATTTTAGACCTAATTATATTTGTATTTTTTCTTTTTAAATAAGGTATTACTTCATTCTCAAATATATTTTTCATTTCACGAGGTACTCCTGGCATAGCAATTATTGTATAATCATCCATCTCCAACAAAATACCGGCTGCTGTCCCTAATTCATTTTTTAAAGAGCTAGCATCATCTGGTAAATAAGCCTGCTTTTTATTATTTTTAGTCATCTTATAGTTTCTTTGCTTAAATAAATCTTCAAGTTCTTTTAAAAGCACTGAATTTAATTGTAGTTTTTTCCCAGCTACATCACTTATTATTTCCCTAGTAATATCATCGGCTGTTGGACCAAGTCCCCCAGTAGTGATAACAATATCAGACCTTTTCACAGCCTGTTTAATAGATTCATATATCC
>JBDNGI010000127.1:0-4922 GCA_041689345.1 Halanaerobiales bacterium | reverse complement strand
TGATGGCACAGCCTGAAGTCGAAGTCATATTGGACTACTAGAAATAGACTGTCCTCTAATCATTCGACAACCTCGCAAGTCCCTTTAAGGAATCCTCGTTCGTGAGTGATAACGAACGGGCGGGGAGGATGTCAACCACCCTGTAACGTGAACTGTCTCCCTTTCCAGTAACAGATTTTTATTATTTAATCTGTCTACCTTAAGGAGAGCATATCATACGTATAGGGTGGGTTACTTTATTATCTAGGAATACAAACTGGATCTCCTATTACCAGATTATTAGCATCTAGTTGGGGGTTAGCAGCTATTAACTCATTTGATGTTACACCATATCGTCTGGCAATACTGTATAAGGTATCTCCTGCTTTAATCCTGTAGATGGACCCTCCATAACAAGGGAATGGCCCTCCACCTGCAATCTATCTACTTGTAAATCTGGGTTTGCATTTATTATTGACTGTACACTAATATTATATTTGTTCGCTATACTATATAGAGTATCTCCAATAACAATAGTATACAGAAATCCATCGGGACAGCGATTTTGATTGTTATTGACCATCTTTCTAGACTCCTTTTATTTATATCTAATATATTTGGTTAAGATCCCCACTTCTTTAAGTGGGTTTTCAATCAATGGAATAGTGTCTCCATCTGAGATCTTCGCTTTGCTGAACGGTTTTATTATTATATAATATGAATTGGTAGTTAAATTCGGGATTCTTAAAATCAAATTAAAATGAAGGGGAAAATAATATAATGGAGAATAAATATTTAGAAGTAGAGCTAAGAAGAAGGGGGAATTCGAGAGGTGTTTAAATTAAATAAACTTCAAGGTGATTATATGATATATGATATAAAAAATGAAAAGGAAGGTTCCTGGTTAAAGGTTATTCCAGAAAGAGGAGGAATTATTACTTCTTTAGGGATCGATAATAAAGAGATACTTTATCTTGAAGAAGAAAGCCTAAAAAATGATGAAAGCATTAGAGGTGGAATTCCCATTCTTTTTCCAATCTGTGGTAGACTTACAGAGGCTAAGTATGAATGGGAAGGCAATGTATATCAAATGAATATTCATGGATTTGTTAGAATGCTTAATTGGGAAGTTATAGATCTGACATTGTCTAAGAAATTTGAAATGAAGTTAAGAACAGTTAGTGATGGGAATACCAGAAAGATGTATCCCTATGATTTTGAATTGATATTTACATATATATTAGATGGTAACAAACTTACTATTAAACAAGAATATATTAATAAATCTGAAGAAGTGATGCCTATTTATACTGGATTCCACCCTTATTTTAAGGTTGGAGATAAAGAGAACTTGCAGTACCAATTAGATTGCACAAAATATCTCAATGATAGTGATATGTCTATTAGTGAGTATAACGGTAGACTTGATATGTCCGGTGAACCAGGTTCTAAAATATTACTAGATATGAACTCTACTAACTTGAGTTTCTTTGATCCTAACTTAGGCAGAGAGATAAAAATAGAATATGGTGAAAACTTCAAATATATAGTAGTATGGACTTTACAGGGCAAAGATTTTCTTTGTGTAGAACCATGGATGGCTCTACCTGATGCCTTTAATACGAAAGAAGATCTTGAATATATTGAACCAGGGAAAACACTAAAAGAATTTGTTAGTTTTACAGTAGATTCAAAGTAAATATTTTTTTAGTTGATGAAAACTAGAGCTTGATTAATGTTAAAGGGAGTAGAATATATATGATAATAGGTTTAAAGATAGTAATAATAGAGTTCAATTCCAGGGAATATAGAGAAGAGTTAAAATTGAGAAATAAAATATTGAGAAAGCCGATAGGAATGAATATATATGATGAAGACCTAGATGATGATATATCAGATATTCATATAGGGGCTTTTATTGATGATAGATTGATTGGCTGTCTTTTGTTAAAAAGGATTGATAATAAGCTTATTAAGATGAGGCAGGTAGCGGTTAATGAAGAATATCAAGGCAAATCTATCGGAAGTAAGATGGTTAGATATGCAGAGGATTTTGCCAGGAGTCAGGGATATCAAAAATTAATTCTACATGCTAGAAAAAATGCAGTAATATTCTATAAGAGGCTAAACTACGAAGTTTCCGGAGAAGAATTTCTGGAAGTAAATATCCCCCATTATCCAATGGAGAAGTACTTGTGACATATTAGTTAAACTCATTTTATTTTGAATTAACATGTAGTTTAGTAACACTCGAATACCTTATCTATTATAATTAAGTACAAGTAGAAAATTATAGAATAATGTTGTAGTTATTTATGTTATGAGTCAAGAAATTTTTCAGTGGTCTAGAGAAGCTTTTCACCAGTAAATAATTAAAAGAAAAGGGTATTTGCATACCCTAAAATTGATCCTCAGCCATTAAGGCTTTAATCGAAATATCTTTTTTGTCTGTACTATCTAAAAGTTCCTGTAAAGCATCTGCAAGTAAGTTAACACCTTTAAGTGACCCAAATTCTAATTCAAAAACTCCGTCTGCAGTATTAATTGAGATCAAATAACCAGGATAAGCAATCCAATTATCTGGCGTAAAAAATTGCGTGAGAATTTTTCCAGGTAAATATTTTTAATTTGAGCCAGGTAATAAAGGAAATTATCGTTAAAATCAGGTGTTTTATCTTTAATATCATCAACAATAGCTATTGATAAATCTTTGTTAAACTCTTTAAAAGTCTGCCATAACTCATAAAGCTTACCTTTTTCAGCATAGGATAGTGTTTTAATGTAGATAGACTATATACTGTCGGGCGGACAGGAATTTAAGCCTTTGGAAAAGTAGAGAACCAAAAGCTCTGCTTTTGAGTGAATCACTTTGTGTGTTTGCCCCGAGGAGCGTCAATCTTTTTCTTTCTTTTCATCTAAAAAACCTCCCCAAATAAGATTCCAGTAGAGATTGCTATAATAGCAGCTATAATAAATCCAGCAATATTTCTCCAGATTGTTGCTTTGATACCAAAGTACTCTTTCTCGACAGTGTATGTTGCAACACCCTCTAACATAAGTGTATGGATAATCCAAATAATATATTTTGCTTGGGTTTCAAAACCCTAACTTTAGATAGGTGTGTTTATCTCCTTAATTAGATATTATGTATTTAAGATAAATTTTATAATACAAAATGAAAGGGGAAATCATTTTATGAAAGCTAAATATATATATATTATTTGTATTGTGTTTTTTATGATAACAGGGGGGGGTTTCTGCTTCAGATGAAAAGATTATAAGAATTGATCTACAGCAAGAATTAACACTCAATTTCATGGACTCAAGAATAAGAGTGGAGACCTGGGATAGAAAATTTGTGAAGATTAATACAACATATTTAGTTCAGCAACCCTATCAACTCGAAGTAAAAGATAATATGATTTTATTTGATAAAAAAAGACATCTGGAATTAAACCCTGACGATCTTAATAATGGGAATATAATGGGGGCAATACTAAATGAAGTATTTTTTATGATTTACATTCCTGAAGATGTTATAGTCAATAATAATAGTATCAAAGGAGACTAAAAATGAGAATTGTAGTTCTAAACAGTGGCAAGAGAAAAGGTAATACCAGCACCATAATAGATAATGTTAAGGATAAGTTGAAATTAAAAGAAGTAGAATGGGTACATTTAAATCTTAATATGTATAATATAAATTACTGTAAGGGTTGTGAAGTTTGTCTTCGTCAGGAAAATTGTGTGATTGAAGATGATGTCCAAAAAATAATGAGTGAATTGAAACAGGCAGATGGAGTAATTCTTGCTTCACCAGTATATATGGGCAATGTAACTGGCAAATTGAAAACTTTCACTGATAGAACCTGTAAATGGTATCACAGGCCTGAATTAATCGGTGTTCCCTTATTGGCGGTAGTTTCTACATCCGGGTCTGATTTAAAATTCACCCTTAAATATTTGGAGAAAACAGCTATTTACTGGGGTATGCAGCCTTCAGGGAAAATAGGTAAAAAGATTGGAGAGTATAATTTAGTAGAACCGGATGAATGTGAAAATTTCATTTGGCATCTTGAGCATGATAAAGGTCAATATTCTCCATCTTTAAAGCAGCTAATTCATTACCAGGTACAGAAGATACTAGCGGAAAAAGTATTGCAAAAAGATCTGGAATACTGGGATGAAAAAGGTTGGTTGGACAAATTATTTTATTATGACTGCCAGATAAATATTTTCAAGAAATCAGTTGCTAACCTGTTTTATAGGTTTTTAAGTAATAAGATAGAAGGACAGAAATTATTGAAGTAGTAGGTTTTATTGGCTCTTCGTTATTCTAAAAAAAATGGGTGCAACGTTGAATTACAGGGCTTCTCCTGTATAGATTGGAAAGAACAGGGTGTAGAACTTATCTTTAATGGTGAAAATCTTACTGCTAAGCCATCATATTATACGAAAGGTTGTCAGGTTGAAGCGGAGTATGTCTCACTGAAATCAGTCGAAGAATTGGAGACAGGTAGTATAAAAGATAAAGTTGCAGTATTATATGGAGGATAACAATATTCTTTTGGCAATCAATTGTGATGGCATTGGTTTAAAAGATAGTAAAACTGCCATTGCTATGATGGAACTGGAAGAAAAAGAGTTATTGATAAAAGAAATATTAGCTTGAGAAAGAAAATTTTGAGTTTATTGAACCCTGGGTTGAAGGAGATCATATGTTATTTTTAATGAATCAAATACCTGCAATTACATTAACATCCAAAAATATTTTTGAGATAATCGATAGCGTAATACATACTGAGAGAGATACCATAGAATTAGTGGATTATAATAAAGTTGCCGAAGTAGTATTCTTTTTGGAAGACCTTATTAAAAAATACATATTAAATATTGTATATTTTTTAAAATTAGGATAAAATATATAATATATTAATTAAAGA
>JBDNGI010000126.1:0-4682 GCA_041689345.1 Halanaerobiales bacterium | reverse complement strand
GCTGGTCAAAACCGAATAACCAAAAAACCATATTTTTCCTTTCCCTTTTTAAAAAGGGAAAGGAATCTTAAAAACAAATACTCAGGATGCTCTATAAAAATTAACTGCCATTCTCTACAATTCTTACTTGACAAAGACAGGTAAAAGAGTAGAGTGTATGGAATTGTTAAAGGATTGTATAGAGATATGCTCTATTTCTGCTAAATATATGGCTGGAAATAGTAAATTTGCTACACAAATCTGCCAACTTTGTGCTGATATCTGTGATGAATGTGCTAGTGAATGTGAAAAGTTTAAAGATAATCACTGCCAAACTTGTGCTCAGGTCTGTCGTGATTGTGCAGCAGAGTGTCGTAACATGGTACAAGCTTAAAACTTTTATAGTACTTTCATATACTTTTTTTACATAACGAGAAAAGTGGCTAAGCCTCCTCTTTTCTCGTTATCAGTATAATTAATTATTTAAATTTTACAGATTATGACTATTAATTTTATATGGGTATATAGAGAAAGAAATCGTAGAATTATTTATATTTTAAAGGTTTTAGATTAATTTTGTAGAATAAACTAATAATGGATTATTGATATAAGATAAATATATATACGTTGAAAGGAGATATAGTTATATGAAGAAAATAATTGGATTTGATATAGATGGAGTTATTACTGATGAGAGTCACCCCAATGACAATATATGGCATGATGCTCTATGTAAATATTTAGGTAGGGATTTAAAAAGGGTTCATCAAAGCTATCAATTTACTAAGGCATATGGTCTTCCCATAGATGTGGTTGAATCTTTTATAGAAGAAAAAATGGAAGAGCTTATTAGTAATGTTAAACCAATGCCAGGGGCACTGGATACTTTAGATTTCCTTAATGAAAGGGGCTTTGAAATTCATTTAATAACTGCTAGAGATTCCAAATATGATTGGGTTACTTATCAATGGTTAAAAGAAAACAATATACCCTATACATCATTAATACATGATGAAAATAAAGCTCCACTTGCAGTTGAAAAAGGGATTGAACTTTTTGTTGAAGATAGTTCATCAAATACTATTGAGATAACTGCAGAAGGTATTCCTGTTATTTTACTAAATAAATATCACAATCAAGATATTACAGACTCCAATATAATATTTCGGATAGCTAATTGGTCTGAAATTAATGGTAAAATAAAGAAGTACTTTGGTATTAATTATTAAAAGTGATCATTTTATGATATAATTAATGGTAATATAGTAGTTAATATGTTAAAAAAATTTATAAAAAAGACTTGATTCCCACGGAAAACATCTTACATTTAGCGTAGGAGTCTTAGTGCTTTGAAAAATTTAAGGAGGAGAAAAATGGCTAATAAGATTGCTTTAGTTACTGATAGTACTTGTGATTTATCAGCTGAGATTTTAAAAGATTTATCGATTAAATTTTTACCATTAAAAATTATCTATAAAGAAGGTCAATTTCTGGATAGAGTTAATATCAATCCCCAAGATGTATACAGAAGATTTAAAGAAGAAATTCCCAGCACATCAATGCCGGGGCCAAGCGAAATAAAGGAAAAATTTCTGGAATTAAAGGGGAAGGGATTTACTCATATAATTGCTATACATATATCGACGGGATTAAGTAGTACAGCGAATATTAGCAAAATGGTTAGTAAAGAAATGGATGATATAATTGTTGAGGTAATTGATTCTAAACTTTTATCAATGGGTCTTGGAAGATTGGTTTTATATACCAAGAATCTGATAGAAGGAGAAAATTTAGATTTCAAAGAAATAGTAGATAAAACTCGAGAAAAGATAAATGACATTGACCTTCACTTTGTTGTAAAAACTTTAAAGTATCTCAAAGAGGGTGGTAGGATAGGTAAAGTACGAGGTACGATTGGTCAATTACTAAATATTAAGCCTATTATCTCTATTAATGATGAAGGAGAATATTATACAGTTGATAAGAGCAGAAGTAGAAAGTCTTCTATTAATAAGCTCTATGATATTGCGATAAAAAAGATTATGAAGGGCAAGTGCTATGTTGATGTAATGCATGCAGATGCTCAGGAAGAAGCTGAGGGATTATTAAGTCGTTTTAAAGAATTAAAAAATGTTAAGGAGACTACATTAGGCGAGATTAGTCCTGCTATGGTTGTTCATGCCGGGCCTGGTTTGATTGGAGTATGTGTTACTTCAGTTTGAAACTAAATGATACTAATCTTAGAAATTTAGACGCATATTTTTGTCCAAAGCTAATGTTTTAATTACGTTTTAACATTTTCTCTGCGGTACAGATATGTGTCTTTTTTGTGTAGTGATCTGATTAAATTTCTGTTATGCGCTTTAGGAATATTATAAATTGACCATATATTTTAAATGGAAATTTGATTAAAATAAGATGGTGTAGTCAATTGTTCTAAATATTTTCACTAGCAACACTAGAATGATGGATTTATTTACCAAAAAATCAAATTATTGATTGTTTTTATGCTAAATATATGATATAATATATATATTTATGTAATAAATTATTAAATAAACAGATATAAATATCAAATTAAGGGTTCTATTTTTGCAATTACATGCTCTTTTTCTTGATATTTTTCTATTTTTTTGGTTTTTTAATAATAAATTTATGTTCCTATTTAGTATGGATTTTTGACAATTAAGGGTAATCAAACCTTAAAAAAAGACATACTAATTTAGTAGATAGATATAATAGCAAAAATTTATTTTTATTAAATAACTATTCTGAATATTAAATTATATCTGGGGGGTGTGTTTTGTGACTATTGCTGTTATAGGGGCAGGTAATGGGGGACAGGCAATGTCTGCATATCTTGCATTAAAGGGGTGTAAAGTTAATCTATACAATCGTAATCCTATGAGGATAGAAGCTATTAGAGAGATTGGTGGTATTTATTTGTCAGGCATTTGTGAGGGTTTTGGTTTCCTAAATAAAATTACAACTAATATTGTAGATGCAATTGAAGATGTCGAATTAATTATGATAGTTAAACCAGCGATTGCCCATCGTTCATTAACAAAAAAAATGTCAAAATTTCTTAGACCCTTTAATTAGGCATCATTTTGGTTTGCCGTCAATTGAAAAGACGGTTGTAGGCATCAGTAAAATTGCTGAAAGTAAAGTTTTGGATATAGTTTCTTTAGGTCCTGATCAGAATGCCCAGGAAAATTTCTTTAGACCAGAAGAAATGGATGAAGATGAGAAAGGGGCTGGGGGTGTTCCAATTAGAACTGTGGAAGATTTACAAAAGTTGTATCAAGCAACCCGGACCGGAAATTATCCATTAATGAGATCATATAGTGGGACCAGAGATGTTTTTAAAATGGCAGATCTTTTGTCAAAAAATATAAAAAATGCCTGGTGTGCAGTGCCACTTTCCTGGTATAATAAATTGGATGGCCGAGGTCCTCGTAGTTTATTAGATTCTATAAAAGAAAATCAACTTCTAATGAAATGGCATGCTGATAGAGGAATTCCTGTAGAGGTAAATGAGTCACATCACTGGAGTTTACGAGATGCACATGATACAATAGCTGTTGTAATGGCATTTCTGGCGGCATATAATGCCAAGAAAATGGGTGTAAAAACCTATATTGCTCAGTATATGTTTAATACACCAAGCGGTACGTCAGCAGAGATGGATATAGCTAAAATGCTTGCTAAAAAGTCTATGATTTCCCGATTAGTCAATGATGAATTTAGGGTGTTGACACAGGTTAGGGCCGGATTGACTAGTTTTCCTATTAATATAAATAAAGCAAAAGGCCAACTTGCCTACTCAACTTTTTTGGGTATGTCTTTAACGCCTGATATTGTTCATGTTGTTGCTTTTTCTGAGGCTGACCATGCAGCTAATAGTGATGATATAATAGAAAGTTGTCAGATTGCTAAACAAGTAAGTAATAACCTTACTTACAACAATACTGATTTTATAACAGATCCTGTAGTAAAAAATAGAAGAGATAGTTTAATTCGAGAGGCTGATTTAATAATTGATATGATAAAGAAAATGGCAAATTATACTTTTAATAATTGTCCTAGCCCGCTAAGTACTCCCGCTGTATTGGCAAATGCTATTAAGATTGGATTAATTGATGCACCACATCTCAAAGGAAATAAAGAGGCCTGTGGTAATTTGAGAACAAAGATTGTAGATGGTGCCTGCTATGCATATGATTATACAGGAAATAAAGTAATAGAGGAAAGTGAGCGGATAGAGCAAATAATCAAGGAGGAAGAACTTTGGATAAAGCAGAAGACTATAGTTTTTTAAATAATTTCACTCTTTTTTCTATGATAGATGAAAAAAATATGACTGAAGTAATTAAATTATTAGGAAAAAATAAATATCCGGCTGGTTCTACCCTGTTTTTTCAAGGTGGTATTGGTGAAAATGTATATTTTTTAAGAACCGGAAAGATAAAAGCATTAAAGAGTAATTCTTCTGGAGAGGAACAGATATTAGAAATTCTTCAACCTGGAGATATCTTTGGAGAAGTAGTATTGTTTGGTATTGATGAATATCCTGCAACAGTAGTAGCTATGGAAGATACAGAGGTAGTGTTTTTATCTAGAAGTAAATTTAAGGATTATTTTTATAAAAACCCTGCATTAGGCTGGGGTATGTTACAGGAGATGGCGCTAAAATTACACAG
>JBDNGI010000125.1:0-3004 GCA_041689345.1 Halanaerobiales bacterium | reverse complement strand
CTCTCCACCATTCAAAAGCCTGTGAAAGACCAAAGTTTATCAAAGCAGATAAACCAACACCAATCAGGATGCCCAAAACACCCCCACCAGCAGTTAAAATAATAGCTTCAATTAGAAACTAATTTTGAATATCCCCACTGGAAGCACCGATGGCCTTTCTTAATCCTATTTCTTTAGTTCTTTCCTTAACAGTAACCAGCATAATATTCATAACACCAATACCACCAACCAACAATGAGATAGCTGCAATTCCACCTAATACCATAGTAAATATCTTTATAACATTATTCATAATATCTACCTGTCCCTGTAGTCCTTGTAAGAAAAACTTGCTTTTCCCATTGGCTGTTCCGTACTTATCATTTAACAAATATTCTACCTGGCTCATAATATCTTTCTCACTGGTCATATTATCATAAGTAATCAAAAAATTATTAGCATAGCGCCCCTGCCACCGCCAGATATCCCGAAAAGAGGTCAATGGCACCAATACTGTAGCATTACCCAAGCCTACAGTAGAGTTGGCTATACCCAGTACTCCTACTATCATTAGCTTATGACCATCTACTTTAATTTCCTTACCCACAAAAGATGCATAATCATTCTCGTCTGTTAACTGATCCAATACTTGCCGCCCAACCACAGCAACACGCTCATGATTATCAGTATCAGACTTAGTTATCATTCTACCATATTCCAACTTAAGATCAGTAATTTCCAGAGCATTCCCAACAACGCCAGCTATTGAGCCATTATACTCCCTGGCAGCATATTCTATATTAAACCATCCTCTAAAAAACGGTACTACATCATCAACACCAATAATCGACTCTTCCAGGTACCTTTCATCCTCTAATGTTAATTGTCCCCGTTGTCTATATGGGAGATTCCAGTTCCCTGTCAAATAAATTTGACGTGAAACCAGACCTTCGAATTGCCCACCGATTACCTGCTGTGTACCACTCCAGAGAGACCATGATTATAACTGCACTTACACCTATTATAATCCCCAGCAGAGTAAGAAATGAACGAAATTTGTTACTCCCTACCCCTGTTAAAGAAAGTTTTATTCTATCAAAATATATCATCTTATTCTCTCCTTCTTATTTATAATGAAGGGCCTCAATTGGGTCCAACCTTGCTGCTTTAACTGCAGGATAGATTCCGAAAAATAATCCTACGGCAGTTGTAAAAATCAATGACAAAATAGCAGCCCAGTCAGGCACATCTACTCTAATATTTACAAACTTACTGGCATAATCCATAGTTAAATCACTCCCTATATAACCAAGCAATATACCTAAAACACCACCAAAAATACAAAGAATAACGCTCTCTATTATGAATTGCAGTAGAATATCTTTTTTAGTAGCACCAAGTGCTTTGCGTAAGCCAATCTCTTTGGTTCTTTCAGTAATAATAACCAACATGATATTCATAACACCAATACCTGCAACCAGTAAGGTTAAACTAGCCACTCCACTTAATAAAACCATCAATACTATTTTGATGATATTTACTTGCTGCATTTCACTACTTACATTATAAGCCCTAAATTTTGTTTCGCCGTCTGCAGTCATTCCATGTCTTGTGTTAAGTAATTCCGTAATTTTATATTGGGTAATTGCTAAATTATCTTTATTAGCTCCCCTAATAAATACGAAAAATCTATTTTTTATACCAAGCAACCTTTCAAATGTACTTATTGGTACAAAACCCCTGGTATTATTAGTTGACGAACTAAACATTGGCGACTGATAGGCCTCAGGCAGTACCCCGATCACAGTAAAAGTAATACCATATAAGGTTACCTTTTCCCCTACAGCATCTTCGTCTTTAAAGAGATTTACAGCAGTTTCATATCCCAGTACAATAACCTGGTTAAAATTCTCTAGATCTATGTCAGACAAAAACCTTCCACCAGTCAATTTCATATCGTAAAACTGTTGAAAAGAAGCTTATAGTAGCTATTAATTCAGCATCATATACATTTCCTTGATAACGTAATTCACCGTTATTGGTATATTGAGGTGCAATTGCCTTAATTTCACTACCCAGCTTTTTTTCAAGAAAATCTAAATCCTCCATTGTAATATTACCCATCATTCGATTTGTATCAGGGTCCCAACGATTACTAAGCTGTATAAGATCCAAAGGAATCATGGTCTCCAATTCACTCATTACATATTTTTCTGCACCCTGAACTACAAATATAATTACAATTACAGCAGCAATCCCTATAATAATTCCGATCAAAGTTAGGAATGTTCTTATTTTATTATGAAAGATCTCAGTAAGTGCCAGGCGGATATATTCACCCAGTTTCAATGCCGCCACCTCCACCTGTTTTCTGACCAAAAGCCTCTTTCTTGTCAACTTTAGCTTCTGACTTAGTATTATTTTCTTCTAGCTCATTATCACTTTGTATATCTTTCTCAGAGATAATTTTACCATTTTCCGCGGCTTTTTCATTAGCAGCCGCTTCCAGACGGGCACCTCGAGCTGTCTGCTCTTTTACAATCTCCCCATCCTGAAAATGAACAATCCTGTGGGCATAATGAACCACGTATTCATCATGTGTTACCATAACTATAGTGATTCCCTTTTCATTTAATCCTGTCCTCTTCATCACCCAAGATAGCAAGTGATGGTACAGCAATAACATCATCCTTACGGTTAGTTACAATTTCAGCATTAACAAACATACCTGGACGTAATAATCCCATGTCATCAGAAATAGTAATCTCTGTTCTATATTTGTTTATATTGCCTACATTTGATCCTGCAGGGGCTATAAAGGATACTTCTCCTTCTAAATCTTTAGCAAAAGAATCACTCGTTATAACTACTGATTGACCCAGAGTAATCTCATTAATATTAATTTCATCGACCATAGCTTCAACAATAAATTTACTTAAGTCTGCTATATTTCCCACAGTGGTTCCATCTGCCACTTTATCCCCAGATTTTATTTTAAGCTCAAAAACTGTTCCCTCAATTGGAG
>JBDNGI010000124.1:0-2530 GCA_041689345.1 Halanaerobiales bacterium | reverse complement strand
ATTATTAATTTTATCATCTTTAATAGTAACCAATGCTACAGCGTAACCATATTCTGTTCTTTCCGAACTTCCCTGAAATATTCCATCATAGTAAGTATCCTCTTCTACACCAGTATTCTTATAATTTATATTCGCATAATCCAGGGCTCTTGCAACTGCTTCTTTATACTTCACACTACTATCAGTGGCGGCAGTATAAACATCAACATCAGCCGAATCCTTCTCTATAAACCTCTCAGGCATTTCTTGATGTGCCTTTACTGCTGGCTCATATTTATATGTTTCATAATCTTTTTCATTTCCTGTAGAAAGTATCTCCATCAACTGCACAGCTGTAATATTATCACCTTGAACTGTTACTTTAGCCCAGGCATATCCATTGTCAGTAGCAGTAGAATAACCGATAAAGGTTCCAGAACCTGGTTCAGTGAGCTCTTCTCCTACCTCCTGTGGCTGAATTTCTTCAACCTCATCACCTTCACAGCCAGATAGAAAAAAAAATGTGAAAAGGCCTAAACATATATAGACTAGTACTTTGAGTGTCAACTTTATATTACGCATAGATGCCTCCTATATACTTTATAATCAAATATAACATTAATAGTTTTAGTATTTGAAGACATTTTTATACTATAAATTATGTAATTTAATTTTAATACCTCTCTAAAATTCTCTCTACTATATTTGTTGTTGAAGCACCTTCAATAACAGGTATAAATTCAATCGTACCACCATATTCTTTGACAAATTTAACTTCAGGTAAATTTTCTATATGATAATCTCCACCTTTTACATAAATATGAGGTTTTAAAGTCGAGATAACATTTCCCGCTGTAATTTCATCAAATATGACTATATAATCTACCATTTCAAGATAAGATAAAACCTCTGCTCTTTCCTCTTCTGCTACAAAAGGACGCTTACTACCCTTTAATTTCCGCACTGAATCATCACTATTTAAACCGACCACTAACAAATCTCCTTTTCCCCTAGCAGCAGCCAAATATCGAGCATGTCCTACATGAAGTATATCAAAACAGCCATTAGTGAAGACTATCTTCAATCCCTCTTCCTGTCTTTTACTTAATATTTCTTGCAGCTTTTCTATTGATAAGATTTTATCATCCATTAATTTGTTCATCTCCCAATACTTCCTTAAGTTCACTAATATTTGTTGTTGCTACTCCAGATTTCCTGACAACTATACCAGCAGCATAATTTGCAATTCTCATGGCATCAAGCTTAGTAGCCCCAGATATTAAAGCAAGAACTAAAGTGGCAATAACTGTATCACCAGCACCTGTAACATCAAATACCTCTGTATAATTAGAGGCCGGGATATGTATACTTTTCTGACCTGAAAACATCTGCATCCCGTCTCCCCCTAAAGTAATAAGAACAGTTTCAGCATCTAACATTTCTTTAAGATCCCAGCCAGCTTTTTCTACATTCTCTGGGGAATCTAGCTTAAAACCAACAGTGTTTTCTGTTTCTTCTTTATTGGGGGTGGTAAGTGTAATGTCTTTAAAGTTCTTCAACTGATACCTGGAATCAACCGCCAGTACTTTTTTATGACTTTTAGCAAGCTTAATCATCTCATCTATAATACGCTTTGTAAAAACACCATTACCATAGTCAGAAAGGATAATTCCATCAACATTATTGATTACACTTGCTACATAGCTAAGTAATTGTTCCTCAATCAAACTAGATATATCTCGAGTTTCAAGGTTATCAACTCTGACCATCTGCTGTTTGACAAGCTGTCCTCCACCAGCTAAAATTCTGGTTTTCACAGAAGTAGGACGAGAATGATCGATTATTAACCCCTCTGTTTCAATCCCTAACTCCTTTAACTTATTCTTCAATTTCGAGCCTACTATATCATCACCTATTACACCGGCAAGAAAAACCTTCCCACCAAGAGCAGCAGCATTATTAGCAGCATTGGTGCCTCCACCAGGTAAGACTTCATGTTCTGTCTGCTCTAATATCAATACAGGGGCTTCCCTGGATAATCGTTGGGGTTGTCCTATAATAAATTCATCAGCTATCATATCACCTATAACCAGTATTTTTTGTTTATTAAATTTTGACAGGTACTTTGCTAGTTTAGCCATTTTACTCCCTCACTCTATTAAATTATAACTTCAATAATCTAATTCAATACTATAATCTGTAGTATTTTATATACACAATACCTTTATTATCGTGAAAAATTACATCTTACTGTTATATTTATCTCTAATATTAGTCTTTTATATCTTCCAGAATCCAGTTAACAGCATCTAGTAAATCCTCAGCTATATAATCTGGCTCGACTTCCCACTGGTCACGTTCGTATTCATATGCACCTAAACCATATCCAGTTAAAACTAAAATGCCTTTAGCTCCTACTTTCTGGCCTACTTCCACATCGCTTATTTTATCCCCTATCATGTAAGACTTAGTCAAATCTATGTCAAACTCCTCTTTGCCCCGAATCAATAAACCTGGTTCAGGTTTCCTACAGTCACATTTCTGTCTATAT
>JBDNGI010000123.1:0-4501 GCA_041689345.1 Halanaerobiales bacterium | reverse complement strand
GATAATAAAGTATGATGGGGAGAATGTAAGGTATTGGTATAAAGATCATCGAACAAATAAAAAGGTTGAAGAAGAAGTTTCAGTAATAACGTTTATAGGTAGGATGGTTCAGCATATATTACCAAAAGGATTTCAGCGGGTGAGGTATTATGGATTGCATGCTACCTGCAAGGCGAAAAAAGTTGCAAAAAAGTTAAAAGAGATATTTAAAGTAGTAGTAGATTCTGCAAAGAAAGTGATAAACAAGGCGCAAGAGATGTATAAAAGTTATAGGGAAAGAATTAAGGACTTAACAGGAGAAGATCCATTTATTTGTCCAAATTGTGGAGAAGAGATGATCTTATGGGAGATCTGGGTACCTGAGTATGGAAAAATATATGATGAATTAGAAGAGTTAAGGAGCGGTAAATATGACCCAATCGTATTCGAAGAAGAGTCAAAAAAAGAAGCAGCAGGAAGAGATAGAGGAAGAAATGGAGATGCCTTTTGGAGGGAAGACGACATACTACAATTATCGTTGTGGTAATTGTGGGTATGAACAGAAAGTACCCGATTTTGTAGTTGATGAATTTGCGGCAGTAGATGGTTTAGAGCCCGGGAATATGCCAGTGTTGCAATGCGGTGGCTGTGGCAAAGAGCTTAAATGTGTTGATTAAGTGGTTTTAAAGTTCCGGAACGAAGTGGAGGATTAATTCAAAGATTAAGTTTGATGATCAGCTTTATTTTGTAGGGAAAAATGCCATCAAACAGTCTAAATTTGCCCATAGAGACCTTTCTTTTAATAGGACTACAGGGGAAACATTGGAGGTTTTGTTTTATACTGCATTAAGTTTTTTCTGTGATTCAACAGTAAATACATTCAAAGTTGTTACAGGACTACCTGTAGAAAGGATGCATATGGCAGACAGTCTAATAGACAGATTAAGAACAGAAAAAGATGTTACAATTTTTACTGGGATGAAGCCTAAAGAAATAAAAATTAAAGTGGAAGATATTGAAGTGGTACCTCAACCTCTAGGTAGCTATTGGTCCCAAGTGCTGACAGTTAATGGAGAAAGCGAAGAAGACATAAAAGAATTAGTTGGGGTTGTTGACATTGGTTTTAAGACTAGCGATTTGGCAGCAATAGAAGATGGGGAATATATGCCGAATAAAAGCGAATCTATTACTATAGGTATGTCCACGGCTTATCAGGAAATAGCTTCTGAATTAATGGAAGAATATAACTTTGATGTAGAGGGATATGCCCTTGATGAATTTATCATCAAACGAGTAATATTTGTTGATGGAAAAGCAGTTGATATTAGCAATATAGTAGAAACCGCTTTTGAACGATTATCAGAAAGTATTCTAGTAGAAATGAGTTCAATATGGCGATTGCCTGATTTTAACAGATTAGTATTAAGTGGTGGAGGCGGTAAAGCAGTCAAAATGTATATGTGCTCTTTATTACCACACATTAACCTTGCGTCAGATTCTATTACAGCTAACAGTAGAGGATTCACTTCTTGGGCTAAGAGATTATGGGATAACAGTAATGTTTTCGCTGAGAATGCATAAATATAGGATTGAAATATTAAAGGCAAATGAATTCCTTGAACTTTCTAAATCACATACACAATAAATGGTAAGCTTAATTTATCCGGGGTGGTATAAGCTATGAGCTTAATAAGTAGAATTTTTAATAGGTCAAATAATAAGGGTAGCTCTGTAAAAATTAGTGGTGAAGCCAGGGGTAAGATTATTGATGTAGATGATGTTGAGATTACTTCCATGGGTATTGTGAAAGCAATATTAAAGCGAAACGTTTAGAAATTGCAGGGGTAGTAAAAGGTGATATAGAAGTAGATGAGCTTATAATAAAAGCAACAGGAGAACTAAGTTATGGAAAAATCAGCTACAAAGAACTGACTTTAGATGACGGTGCAGTAATGAAACCTTCTCCTAATAAAGTGGTAGATCTTAAAAACTTTACATTGTCCAAGGATCTACCTGTTAGTGAAGATAAAGTTTCAGTGTCTAAGGTAAAAGAGCCTCGTTTTTACAGTAGTTATTAATTAAGAAACCAAGTTCCTTGATGAACTATTATTTAAATATAATTAATTAATCCAAAGGACAACAAGAAGAGGATTCCCCATCTACAGGAAAATCCTCTTTCTGGTATTCACCATCACCATATATTAATCTTATAATCAGCTAGTAATCTGATAAAAAAGCTTTAATGCAATTGAATGAAAATAATTATTTTCATTCAATATATTCGTCAAAAGTCATTAATTTATCAATTAAACCATCAGATGTAATTTCTATAACTCTATTTGCTATAGTTTGAATAAATTGATGATCGTGAGATGTAAACAAAACATTTTCTTTAAAATCAATTAAGCCATTATTTAAAGCTGTAATTGATTCAAGATCTAAATGATTAGTAGGTTGATCAAGTATTAAAATATTAGAACCTGAAAGCATCATCCTTGAAAGCATACAACGGACTTTTTCTCCTCCAGATAATACATTTACTGGTTTTAAAGGATCTTCCCCGGTAAATAACATTCTTCCTAAAAATCCTCGCAAAAAAACCTCTGATTTTTCATCTGAAAACTGGGCTAGCCAATCTATTATGTTTAAACTACAATCATTAAAATATTGAGAATTACTTTTAGGAAAATATGATTGTGATGTGGTCACACCCCAGTTAACTATACCTGTATCAGCTTCTATTTTTCCTGCTAATATTTCAAATAAAGTAGTAATAGCAATTTCATTTTCACCTAAAAATACTATTTTATCATCTTTATTTACCCTAAAAGTAATATCATTAAGGATTTTTTCTCCATCAATTGTCTTAGAAACACCCTCAACGTAAAGTGTTTCATTTCCAACTTCTCTATCAGCCTTAAACCCTACGAAAGGATATTTTCTTGAAGAAGCGGGCATTTCCTCTAGTGATATTTTTTCTAATAATTTTTTACGAGATGTGGCTTGTTTAGATTTTGATTTATTAGCAGAAAATCGGGCCACAAAATCTTGTAATTCTTTAATTTTTGTTTCTTTTTTCTGGTTTTCTTTTTTATTCAATTGCTGAATTAATTTACTAGATTCATACCAGAAATCATAATTTCCTACATATAATTTAACTTTTTTATAGTCAATATCAACAATATGTGTACACACAGTATTTAAAAAATGCCTATCATGTGATACTACAATAACTATATTCGGGAAATTAAGCAAAAAATCTTCAAGCCAATTAACGGAGGAAATATCTAAATTGTTAGTTGGCTCATCCAACAATAATATATCTGGTTGTCCAAATAAAGCCTGAGCTAGTAATACCTTTACTTTATCTCCACCATCTAACTCTTTCATTTTTAAATTGTGTAAATCTACGTTAATTCCAAGTGCTTGAAGCATGCGGGCAGCTTCCGGCTCAGCTTCCCATCCATTTAACTCTACAAACTCTGCCTCCAGCTCAGAGGCTTTTATTCCATCTTTATCCGTAAAATCTTCTTTTGCATATAAGGCATCTTTTTCTTTCATAATTTCATATAATCTTTCGTTTCCCATTATAACAGTTTGCAAAACTTGACACTCATCATATTGATAATGGTCTTGTTTTAAAACTGAAATTCTCTCTTTAGGAGGAATAATTATTTCTCCTGTAGTTGAATCAATTTCTCCAGATAATACGTTTAAAAAAGTAGATTTACCAGCACCATTAGCACCAATAATCCCATAACAATTACCTGGGGTAAACTTAAGATTAACATCACTAAATAATTTACTTGCACCAAAAAGAACACTGACATTATTAACTGTAATCATTAAATACCATCCTTTATAAAGTGAGTTCTTAGTTTCAGAGGGAGTTTTTCGTCTCCCACTGAAACTTAGTAAAACGAATGCAGTAGCTTAGTGCTACTTGTCTTCCACTTAAGTAGAAGCCCTAAAGGATGACCTAAAGACCAGGCCCTAGGTTAGTGGCAGTTAGCTGTCGGATAAATTAAATTCATTTCATTATAACATAAATTAGTAGATAAACCTATTAGTGATTATCTCACTTTAAAATAAAACTTAATATTTTCTTAATTTCAAGTTAATATTCATGCTTTAAAAGATCTTAGTCCTAAACCTGGACAAAGGTATTATGGTAATACTAATGATATAACAGAGGAGCAGGAGATACAGAGGACTTACTTATATTTAAACAGGGATATAGCTAGAAATAAAACTATGAAATATGGATTTATAATTAATAAAGACGAAAACTTTGGCCTAGAGGCTAAAGATGCTATGAAAGATTTACTGAAACAGATAGAAGATGGTCAAATTAGCTATCAAGAGTTTAATAATAAGTCTAATGAAGTTGATAGATTACTTGGTGGAGATACTATTTATGCTGAGAAAAACAGGAAACAGTTTTTAACCCGTTCTTTAAGCTATCAAGAAGCGAAAGGCGGCTTTGAAAAAAAAGTTAATGAATCTGGTCTGACTAATGCAT
>JBDNGI010000122.1:0-4018 GCA_041689345.1 Halanaerobiales bacterium | reverse complement strand
TAGAACGGTCACCAAATTGTGGAGCAGAATCAGCCGCATCACGAAAAGGACCATAAAAGGAAGATGCATATTTTACACTATAACTCATTATAGCAGTATCTTGATAGCCGCCATTATCCAGGGCCTCTCTAATTTCAAATACCCTACCATCCATCATATCTGAAGGAGCAACTATATCTGCACCCGCTTTAGCATGCGATAATGCTATTTTAGCCAATATTTTCAGTGTTTTATCATTATCAATCGAGTTGGTATTTTGATTATTATCTTCTATCTCACATCCATTGTTTCCATCTCGTTTTATAATACCGCAGTGACCGTGACTAGTATAACCACAAAGGCAAATATCTGTTATTAATAATAAATCCGGATATTTTTCTTTAATCTTATTAACCGCCCTCTGAACTATACCATTATCATTCCATGAACTACTACCAATTTCATCTTTATCTTCAGGGATACCAAAAAGTAGTATCGCCTTGATTCCTAATGCAACTATTTCTCTTATTTCTTCTAAAAGAATATCTATAGACATATGAAAACAATCAGGTAGTGTCTTGATTTCTTGTTTAATTCCTTTTCCGTTAACAACAAACATGGGATAAATAAGATCATCAACACTTAAATTGGTTTCTCTGACCATTGATCGTATTCCACTATTCTTTCTCAATCTCCTGGGTCGTTGTAACATCTATTTTACCTCCTTCACAGATAAGTTCAGCCATTTTAATCAATATCTCTCTTCTACGCTCCCTATCAGGAACCGAACTCTTTATCAGTTCCCGTAAAACCCCTAACTCTTCTAGATAGTCCCCATATTCCTCTCCAAACCTATTCTCAAGTCCTTTTCTTATTATAGCAGAAAGGGCAGGGCTTTTACCAGCCGTACTAATAGCTATCTGAAGATCCCCTCTTTTGACAATTGCAGGGACTATAAATTGACAGAGTTCTATTTGGTCTACAGCATTAAACAAAGCACCAGCTTCAGCTGCATCTTTTGCAACTTTTTTATTTAATTGATCATCATCTGTGGCAGCTATAACTATTAGTTTACCCTGACAGTGCTCTTTATGATAATAATTTGAGATTAGTTTTTCCTCAGTTAACAAATTATATAACCTTTTATCAATATCAGGGCTGACTATCTGTAAATCAGCACCATATTCTAATAGCTTTTTGGCTTTGTGAAAAGCAATATTACCCCCACCTACAATTAAGCAGGGTTTGTTTTCAATTTGAAGAAATAATGGATAATAAATTTAAAACCCTCCTAAGAGTAGCACATAATTTCTTCTTTCTGTTACTCATCATCTATTAAAACCCCTAATATACTCCTGGCAGATTCCTCTACAGTTAAGACATTAGTATCAATGACTAAATCTGGACTTTCCGGTACTTCATAGGGGGCTGAAACACCTGTGAAATTACTTATTTCTCCAGCCAAAGCCTTTTTATATAAGTCCTTCGGGTCTCTTTCAATACAAGAATCTATATCTGCTTTAATATATATCTCCTTAAAATACTCCTCGCCAATGCAATTTCGGGCAAATTCCCTCGACTCCCTATATGGTGAGATAAAGGAAACAAGTGTAATAATTCCAGCATCTTTGAATAATGAAGCTACTTCTGCTATTCTTCTGATATTCTCTTTCCTATCTTTTGCAGAAAATGAAAGATCCTTATTTAAACCATGTCTAATATTGTCACCATCAAGACGATAGACTACCTTCCCTTGTTTAATTAACATACTTTCAACTTCAACTGCAATTGTGGATTTACCTGAACCAGATAAGCCGGTAAACCAGAGCACCTGTCCTATTTGCTCTAAATTCTGGCAATGTTCTTTAAAACCAATAGTACTTTTATGCCAGGTAATATTTTTATTATCATTATCTTTTTTATCATTATTATTACTAAATTTTTTTTCATTATTTAAATTACTATTCTCTATATTACTAATCTTTAAGTTCTTATTACTGGCTTCTTTATCTTCACCTTTATCCTTACTAATAAGACGGGAATTTTTCTTTTCTATTTCCTTATCGCTTCTATTATTTACCATGGTTTAAAGATAATCCCCCTATCCTGAATCAATTCTTTAATCCTTCCAGCTGATTCCTGATCAGACCTATATTCATCTATGTGAAGATCATAGTCGATATCTGTAGTAATACTTTTCCCTAACCAGACTATTTCAATATCTTGTGGATTAACTGTTGTTTTAATTAAATCAAGATCATTCTGAGTTAATTCAACAGCAGTTACAATAAGTATAGCACCAGCATCCAGCATTAGATTAGACACTTCTGCCATTCTCCTTAAATGTTCTTCACGGTGATTGGTATTACCGTTTTTAATATCAGCATCAACACCATATAGGAGATTACCAATTCCAAGGAAGTAAACAATCTTACCATCATCAAAAAGCCTTTTTTCTAGGGCTTTAGCAGTCGGTTTTTTACCGACATCTTCTTCACCTGTAATAATTATCAAACTTGGCTTCTGATTATATTTTTCTGCACGATTGTCTTTAGAAATTCTGCTCTGTTCCCACTTATAGTTACGACGTATAACCTTTTCCCGTACCCATTTCTGGTCATCATCTAGAGCCTCCTGTATAATCCCTCCAGCAGCTATTTCATAATCATCTACGATAACGAAACGACTAGTCTGATCCAATTGACTGGCCAAATCAAAGGCTATAGCCTTATCCAATTTCAGGATACACTCTGCGACATCATGACGCCCAATCTCCGTCTTGCTCTCTTCTTGATTGAGGTCGGAGGCATCAATTATGCGATCTATGGCTTCTAACCTTACTTTACTACGAGATGTCCCTATTTTCAATTGATATACTTTATCTTTAACCATTGGATTTTTACCCAACCAGAAGATATTTGTTTTGATTCTTGAGGTAGAATGGGGTTTATCTTCACTTACTCTTGCAGCAATTTCTCCACGGGTTACGTATATCTGTTCTGTCATAGTAAAACCAGTCGCTTTACCAACTATAACTTTATTCTGTACTGGTTCATTAAAACCCTGGATACTTTTAATAGTACTTCTCTTTCCTGAAGGATAGAATATTACATCATCTCCTACTTGTATTTCTCCAGAGAGGATGTTACCTGCTACAATACGGCGGTTATCACCACCCCTGGTAAATTTATATACATCCTGTACAGGCATTCTAAATGGTTTATCTGAAGGAAGCTTTTCATTTTCCAGGCTATCCAATAACTGCAGAACTGTTTGTTCCTGATACCAATCAGTATTTTTCGAAAGTGATGCAATATTATCACCCTTCATCCCACTAACTGGAATAAAAGTCAATGGCTCTATATCTATCTTCTGCAAAAAGTCCCTGTATTCCTTCTCAATTTCTTTAAACTGGTCCTGACTATAATCAACTAGGTCCATTTTATTAACTAATACTGCTATCTGCTTAATTCCTAGCATGGATAGCATATATCCATGACGGCGGGAATTCTCCTGTACACCCTCAGCTGCATCTATTACTAATAAAGCTGCTTCTGCCCTGGCTGCCCCAGTTACCATATTTTTAAGAAATTCAATATGACCTGGTGCATCTAAGATAATATATTTACGTGTAGCTGTATTAAAAAATACACGGGCTGAATCAATGGTGATACCCTGGGCCTGCTCATCCTTTAAGGCATCCAATAGAAAGGCATATTCAAAGGGCTTGGAATTCCTACGGCAGGTCTCTTTAACCTGATCCAATTTCCCCACTGGCAATGAATCCGTATCTGCTAGTAAACGACCGATTATCGTACTTTTACCATGATCAACATGCCCAACGATAACTAATTTAAGATTATTATCTTTATCTACTTTATTTTCATCTATGTCATTTTTCGAATAAATATTGTTAATCGGTAAATTATTAATCATATTATACTTGCTCCCCCCTAATATAATTCCTAATTCAATTTTCCAGCCCCAAAGATTATACGGTTTTAAGGTTTTAAGGTTTTAAGGTTTTAAGGTTTTAAGG
>JBDNGI010000121.1:0-9440 GCA_041689345.1 Halanaerobiales bacterium | reverse complement strand
GTACCCATAGTAGGTATAAGTACTTTCATTTAATAATCCCCTTTCCCATTATAGCTGATCAAACAATACTATTATATCATTAAATTACTAGTACAGGTTAGATTATGCAGTACATAAAAAAACAAAAGTGAACTCGTACAGGACCATCAGCTATAAATAAATTTTAATTATAGTATTCCAGAAAGATTATTTTTATCCATTATCACTTTTCAATTGGATGCGATCATTAAAATATGTTTTATACCCAAGATGGACAAGCAAAAATACTGTCAGTGTTACACTACCCAGAATTCCCATCATAATAGCAATTTGATATTTAATAGCTGTTACTGGTGATGTCCCAGATAGAATCTGTCCTGTCATCATTCCAGGGATAAATATAATACCCATACCCATCATTGAATTAATAGTTGGTAAGATTGCAGCATAAAAAGCCCTACGAACAATTTCAGCTGTTGCCTGTTTAGCATTTGCCCCTAGCATTAGAGCAGTTTCAATCCTATTAGTATTATTTCTGATGCCACTAGACAATCTCTCAGCACCAAGAGATATTCCTGTCATTGAGTTACCTATTAACATTCCTGAAATAGGTATAAAGTATTGAGTAAGATACCAAGGTTCAATTCTAACTACCACAAAAAGGAAAAATGTAATGCTAATGGTAGTACCACTAACCATTGATATAGCAATTATCCTTTTCATTTTTCTGTTTAAATCTTCGTCTATTCGATCATAAATATTTTTAACTGCAAATACCTCCATAATAAAAATTGCCATTATAGTATATAAGGGGGTAGGATTCTCAATGATATATTCTAAAATATATCCTACAAGTATTAATTGAATGGTCATTCTAATACAGGCTAATATAATCTGACCCTCATGACCAATTTTTTTGCTTCTTACAATAAATAATAAGATTAATACAAAGACATAAGCAGAGGCGAGAGACCAGAATTGTATTTGAATTATATCACTCATTTTCCTACCTCCTCTAATTTTTTTTCTGTTATCCGGCCATTATCAACTTTAATAATTCGATCAGCATATTCCTTAGCGATTTCACCAGAATGGGTCACCATAATCAAAGTTCCTTTCCTTTTCTTTATATAATTAACAACCATTTTAATAATGAACTGTTCTGTATCCTCATCTAGAGCTGATGATGGTTCATCGAGTAGCATTATCTCAGGTTCAAGTAAAAGGACAGCACCCAGAGCTAAACGCTGTTTTTCTCCCCCTGATAGATTTGATGCTTCATCATCCAAATCTATATCAAGATATACTTTCTGCAATATATCTAATAACTGTTCATCATTATAATCAATACCATGAAACCTTAAACCTAGTATTAAATTATCTCGAACAGTACCTGGAAAAACAGCAGGATTCTGACCTAGCATTACAACTTGACGTCTTAAAATTATTGGATCAATTTCTTTCAAACTATCTCCTTTAAAAGTTATGGAACCATTATTATAACTATACAAGTGATTCAATAGCTTTAATAATGTAGTCTTTCCACCACCACTCTTCCCTAAAATACAAGTGACTTCCCCTCCCTTTATCTCCAGGCTATCAATAAAAAGAATATTCTTATATTTGACATTCTTAATTTCGAACAAAAAGCAACCCTCCTCTAATAATCCAATTCTATTCAAAACTTACTTACTATAGTAATATCAACCCTCTACCCAAATCAAAGCAAAATAACAATCGAGAGATATTAATTGATTTATAAAAAAGCACACCTATCAAGAAAAGCCAGTCTAATTAGACTGGCTTTCGTTATATTATTTATCTAAATTATACTAATAATCTATATTTTATTCTTCATCATTCTTTTTTTATTAAGCTGTTTTTTTACATTTTGATTGTTTTCATCATCTCTATTAGCCTTTTCATCTTGATTATTAAGGTCTATACCACTATCCTCATCTTCTATAGGGACTAAAGGTTCACCTTCCATTAATCTTTTTATCTGCTCAGCATTAAGAGTCTCTCTATCTTTAAGAGCCCTTACTATTCTTTCAACCTTAGCTGTATTATCTTTAAGGAGTTTCAGAGCTTTTCGATAACACTTATTAATTATTGAACTAACTTCTTGATCAATCTCTGCTGCTACTTCTTCACTATAATTACGTTGTCTGGATATATCTCTGCCCAAGAACACTTGTTCATCATGTTTCTGACCTAAAGTCAATGGACCAAGCTTATCACTCATACCATACTCAGTAACCATAGCACGGACAAGTTGAGTAGACCTTTCCATATCATTATGTGCACCAGTACTAATATCATCAAGGAAGGTTTCTTCAGCTGCTCTTCCTCCTAGAAGTGATGTCACTTTATCCAATAATTCTTTTTTAGTCTGAAAGTTTCTTTCTTCCTCAGGTAGCGGAATTGTATATCCTCCAGCCCTACCCCTTGGAACAATAGTAACCTTATGTGTTCTATCACCATGCTCTAACAATTCACCTAATATAGCATGACCTGTCTCATGATATGCAACCAGATTTCTCTCTTTTTCTGAGACCACTTTATGCTTTTTAGCAGGGCCGGCAATAACCCTATCAATGGCATCATCAAATTCATCCATACTAATAATGTTCTTCTTCCTTCTTACAGCAAGTATTGCAGCTTCATTAGCAAGATTCTCCATATCAGCACCAGTAAAACCAGGTGTCCTTTTTGCTAATACTTTTGTATCAACATCATCAGAGATTGGCTTACCCTTTAAATGTATTTTGAAAATACCTTCACGACCTCTTACATCAGGACGGTCAACAACAATCTGTCTATCAAACCTTCCTGGCCTCAATAAAGCTGGATCCAATACATCAGGTCTATTAGTAGCAGCCATAATAATAATTCCCTCATTTGGCTCGAAACCATCCATTTCTACCAATAACTGATTAAGGGTTTGTTCTCTTTCATCATTACCTCCGCCTAGACCAGCACCCCTCTGTCTTCCTACAGCATCAAGTTCATCAACAAAGATAATACAAGGAGAATTTTTCTTGCCCTGTTCAAATAAATCCCTGACACGTGAAGCACCAACACCAACAAACATTTCAACAAAGTCAGAACCACTTATGATAAAAAATGGCACGCCCGCTTCACCAGCAACTGCTCTAGCCAAAAGTGTTTTACCTGTTCCAGGTGGTCCTATAAGTAAAACTCCTTTAGGAATTTTAGCACCCATTTTGGTAAATTTAAGCGGTCCTTTTAAGAACTCCACTACTTCTACCAGTTCTTCCTTTACTTCTTCATAATTAGCTACATCATCAAATGAAACATTTTTACCACTTTCACTTAATCTGGCTTTACTTTTACCAAATGACATCATTTGCTTACCGCCACCCTGCATTTTCTGCATGATAAATATCCAGGCTGCCACCAAAATTACTATTGGTAAAATATAACCAAGTATGCTCATCCACCAGGGAGCTGTCGGCTCAGGATCTGTATTAATCTCAACATTATTAGCCCTTAAAATGCTCATAATATCGGGTATAGCTTCTGCAGGTATTGGGACATTAAACTGTTTATTATTATATTCACCTGCTACCTCTTGATTACCAATTATAGTTACTTCATTTATTTTCCCCTCTTCAACCCTCTTAATAAGTTCTGAATAAGAAAAGTCATTTAATGTATCAGGGGTTTGCTGCATAAAAAACTGTGCTACAAAAATAGATAGTACGATTAATATTACATAAAAACCTAAATTCTTTACAAAATTATTCAACCAATCAAACCTCCCCTCAATAAGGAAACAATTTTAATTATTTTTTCAATTATACAATTTATAATTATACCATAATTATATACCTTTGACAATAAAATTACGAATATAACTCCTTTTTTAATACACCAATATAGGATAGATTTCTATATTTTTCTGCAAAATCAAGACCATAACCCACTACAAATTTGTCTGGAATTTCAAATCCATTAAAATCTGCTTCTAATTTCTTAACTACCCTACGATCAGGTTTATCAAGCAAAGTTACTACCTTAATACTGGCTGGATCACGTGTTTGCAGCATATCAATCACATGCTTTAAAGTAGTACCTGTATCCATAATGTCCTCTACTAATAAAACATGACGGTTTTCAATATTTTCCTCAAGGTCCTTTATTATTCTTACTACACCTGAAGTAGTAGTTCCTTCACCATAACTTGATACATCCATAAAATCAGCAATGACAGGTAAATTAATATGGCGAGCTAGATCAGCCATAAAAATAAAAGCGCCACGTAATATACAAACCATAATTACTTCCTCATCTGGAGAATATGTTTTTGTTATATCACTGGCTAGTTCTTTTATTCTTTCCTGTATCTCTTCTTCACTAATAATAACTTCTACTATATCACTAGCAAAAATACTATCTTCATTCATATTTAATCCCCTCCAGCAAAAATTATGCCTAGTTTTAGTAATTTTTTTGTTCCCTTATCTACTTTAAAGCTGTTATCAGCTCGATATCCTGCTATCCAAATGATTTTCCCTAGATTATCCACCACTAAAGGAATCTTATCCCTTTTTAGAACAGGTATTTTCTGATCAATAAAAAAATCCTTTACTTTCTTGGTACCAGTCATGCCAAATGGGATAAAACAATCACCTTTCCGTCGATTTCTTACTGTCAGTGGAAATTCGATTTTATCAAAATCACATATACAATTACTTCTTTCAAGTGCTATTTTACACCATTGATTATCTTTATCTATAACCTCAGTATTAAGTATAAAGTTATTATTCCGAACTTCTCCTGGTACAGATAATTCATATGAGAATTTTTTTATACTGTTATCAGCATCATCCTTTTCGAATATCAGATGATCATAAGAAGTTCTTACTCTATTAGCATCTTTCAGTTGTATAATTTTGCCAGTTTCCCCAGAAGCAATGAGCCCTTCCACTGCTTGATAATGTACTGAATAAAGATCCATAACATCACCCTGAAGCTCATTAACAGCATTTTTAATAATTCGTCTTCGTATAGGATACTCTTCTCTTTGTAACTTAGATAGAGATAAAATAATAAATTCTTCATTTCTTTTAATAATACTATCCTGAAAAGAATCCTCTGAATACCTTTGTAAAAATTGTTCTTCTTCACGAATATTACTGGCCATTCTATATATTACATCCTTAACACCGGCATTTATTTCCTCTTCAATTTGAGGTAAAATCAAATTTCGGATTTTATTCCTTGTATAAACAGCCTCATTATTGCTAGGATCGATCCGTGGTTCTAAATTATATTCTTTACAATAATATTCAATATCCACTCGAGAAAGTGCTAACAATGGGTGTATAATGCTTAGGCCATAATTATAACTTATAGGCTCTATACCTATTAACCCCTTCAACCCTGTTCCCCGGATTAAATTTAAAAAAACGGTCTCAACAAGGTCATCTTTATTATGAGCCATAGCAACCTTTTTTATATCTAATTTTTTCGCCAATTTAGACAAAATCCTAAAACGCGTCTCCCTGGCTCCCTCTTCAGGAGAAATTTTTTCCTCTTTTATTAGTTCAGGCACATTAAATTTTACAATAACTACATCCAAACCATATTCCTTAGCTTTATTCTTTACAAATAATGCCTCCTCTTCAGCTTCCTTGCGAAACATGTGATTTAAATGAAATATTACAATATCCAGAGCATATTTTTTTTTAAGACAGGCAAAAAGATCCAGCATAGTCATCGAATCTGGACCACCTGAGACCCCCAAAATTAAAGAATCTCCCTTAGCTATTAAGTTTTTACTAATTATGTAATCCTCAAACTGATTTAACAAATCCAAACTGGTATTCCCCTTCTAAACAAATATCCCGATTTACTTAGGCTTTCAATACGCTTAATTATTTTAACTTATGACCTGAACACTTTAAATCAATTCTTATGCTCTCCATCTATATTAATTCTAGGCAAACCCTCAAATTTCCTTCTTTTTTTCAAAACTTCTTCAATTTTTATAACTACTATCGTCATATCATCACTAATTTCTCCCTTAAAATCCAATACTACATCCATGATATAACCCAGCATATCCTCTGTCTTATCAAAAGAAGAGTTCTGTAATATCTGCCTAATCCATTCATCTTTATCCTCTATATCTTCTCGTATATCTACCATCCCATCAGTGTACATGATTACAAAATCATCTGTTTTTAAATCCATCTCACTTGTATATACTTCAATCTTATCTAATATCCCTGCTGGCAGTGACGCAGAATCAACTTTGATAAGATCCCACTCCCTTTTCACATAACTAGCAACTGCACCAATCTTGCTAAAGGTCATCTTAGCAGTAAAAGTATCAAAAATACAAATATCCAGTGTTGTGAAACTTTCATCCTGATTTCTAAGATACAGGGCAGAATTTATAGTTTTAATAGCCAACTTTTGATCAAAACCTGCATCTATTATACTTTCCAATAGATTTATTGCGTCCCTACTCTCTGCAGCAGCCTTTTCACCAACTCCCATACCATCTGATATAACAAACAGGTCTTTCCCGTCCTTTAACCCCTTATAAAGAAAACTATCACCTGAAATATCACCAGAACAGGCTTTCATTACTTTTGACATTGCAACTTTATACTGACCTAAAGGTCCATAGACAAGTTGGCATGGACGATCTTTTATTTTACTTCCACATTTTTTATCAATAATTCTATAATTACATTCATATTCTGAATTAATCATGTCAAGAAATTGACCCTGGCATGGGCAATTACCACTACAATGTTCCATTTCAACAGTAAAATAATTTGTGTTTGTATTAATATTAGAATGTGATTCTATATTGTATAGATCAATATCACTTTCTCTAGCTTTTTGTTTTATATCTTCCATTATTGTATCATTTGTTAATGTAAGAGAAGATTCCTCAGAAAATCGATCAATAATTTCTCCAATCCCCGCTAACTGTTCTGATACAATTTCTTGCTTGTCCTTTAAACGGTTTCTCCAAAAATCATTTATCTGATGAATTTCAAAGCTCACTTTAACAGAAGTGATTAACTGTTTAATGAAAGGACATCTTTCTTCAAAAATAGTATTTATATTTTCTATACTTAAATAACCCTTATCATTACCTGATTTTAATAATAAAAAAATTCTTTTATATATATCGTCTTTATCTTGATGCCAACAAATATTATACCTCTTGCATTTTCCACAAACTTTACTCCTGAATATAAACGAAAAATCATCTAATGCCCTATGAACACTTTCAGATGGTAAAGTCTCCCTAAAAGTAACACTTAATTCATTAAACACCTGTGATATTTCATTCAGATGTTGTTTCAGGCCTTTATTATCCCCTTTAATGCTTTTATTATCGATTTCCTCTTGATTATATAAAAAACCAGAATATAGAAATGACCAGTACTTTATAGGTATTATTAGAAAAAAGACCAAAGCAATACTTAATGCAATTGCAGTATTACTTAAATTATAAATAGTAGGAGATAAACCAGAATATAAAAATAAACTTATAATAATTCCAATAATGTTCCAAATTTTGTTCTTTTTTCTAAATATAGAGCAAGAAAAGGCCAAAATTATGTAAGCAAAAATATTTATCATTGGTATTACTCCAGCATTTATCAGTACCAACCCATATAAAACAGCAGCCATAATTGAATAATTAAAACCTATTATATTAGCAAGACTTATTAAAAAGAGATAAATAATTATATTAATCATTTGATATGGTACTATATTAATATTAGATAGTCCAATCAGAAAACCGGAAGAAAAAACAAATATGGCAAGCAAAGATAATCTAGTAAGATTATATTTTTTATCCATTAACTGTCTTACTCCTCTTAAACCAACATAACTTAATATATATATTAATAGAGTTTCCCCAATAGTAATAAAGTAATGAATAAAGAGCAGATTATTATAATAATTTCTTACAAATGCCAAAATTATATATATAGATACATTAATTAATGCAATATCAAGTTGCTCAAATTTCTTGTTTAATTGATGATATACAGCAAAACCAATTATTGCAGCAGCCAAATAAATTGTGTTTGAAATGTCTCCAGATTGTAACAAACCAAATAACACCAAAAGCGCTGATAGTAAATATACTTTAAGATTCCTCTCTGTAATCATTGTTAGAAAAATAAGAGAAAGTGAAAAAAAGCCCGCAATTTGAGCTTGTCCCATAAAGAAACCCATTATAATTATTAAAACAAACGCATATCTCACTGAAAATATACTTCCCTTATAATCCCTTTCTGTTTTCTTTGAATCTTGTCTCTGACCTAATGCTAAAGATGTACTCTGTGACATAATCTCGTCTCCTCCTCAAATCAATCAGTTTTACTGATATAAGTACTAATACTATGTTGATATAGCAGAGCATATACATATTATAACTTATTACAGTTAATATATCTGTCGATTAATAGTGAGAAGACTTCTAAAATTTCTGCTAAAAGAAGCCATAATCTATTAAAATAAATAAAGATTACTAAATTTGTAACATTATTACTAATTTATTATCGCTTATGCAAAATTATTTCACCAACTTTCCCTTATATTTAACGAGTCTTTAAAATTATACTTCCTCCATCTCTTTTATAGCACCATATAAAAGGTCATGCTCACTTACAAGAATTTCTTTAATATCTAGAATATCCATAATCACATATAATATTTGAATACCTGCTATAATGATGTCAGCCCTTCCAACTTGCAACCCATTAACTTTTTTTCGTTGATCTAAGGTTTTATTTCCAAGTGAATCCCGTATCCTTTTTATAGTTTTAATTTCAAGAATATAATGCTGAATTTGATTAAAATCATATTCTATCATCTCCTGATCAATTGCTGCTATTGTCGTTATCGTACCTCCAAGACCAATAGCCTTCTCTATATTAGGAATTTTACTAACAATTTGCTGAGTTATTAGCTTTTCAACATCCTTTTTAATAGCTAATAACTCACCCTCTGTTACTTGTTTTTGAGGATTAGTAATCCATCTTTCCGTCATACGCACAGAGCCCATATCTAAACTTTGATAATTAATTTTTTCCTTATCCAGCCAGATAAATTCAGTACTTCCTCCCCCTATGTCTATAATAAGATTATCACTGTTAGCAAAACCAACACCTATGTAGTTTAACCGAGCCTCTTCTTCACCAGGTATTATATTTAACTTACATCCTGTCTCTTTTCTAACTGCATCAAGTAATCTTTGAGCATTATTAACATCCCTCAGTGCACTTGTCCCGTTTATTTTTATCTTCTTAACATCTAATGACCGCATTTCTTTGACAAAAGCTGATATAGCAATTAATGCACTATTAATAGCCTTTTTAGTCAACTTCTTATTATAATCAACACCTTCTCCCAGGCGAGTAATTTTTAAGTCCCGTTTTATTTCTTTAATTTCC
>JBDNGI010000120.1:0-5409 GCA_041689345.1 Halanaerobiales bacterium | reverse complement strand
GGTCATTATGGGATAGTGTTTTATATGAAAAAGTTAAGTATCAAGATAATATTACTTTATTATTAAATTGTTCATGTAATGATGTAGTGATGGAAGGTAAGAAGATAAAATCAGTAAAGGGATGGCAGTTAACTACAGAGACTTGGCATACTGTTGAGGCTGATTTATTCGCTGATTGTTCAGGTGATAGTATTCTGGCTCCCCTGACAGGAGCAGAATTTAGAATTGGGAGAGAAGCTAGTTCTGAGTTCAATGAATCTATCGAACCTGAGCAGGCTGATGATAAGACTATGGGGATGAGTTGTTTGATCCAGGCTAGAGAGATCGACAGGCCGCAGACATTTGTTGCACCAGATTGGGCCTATACCTATAAAAGTGATCAAGAATTACCTAATAGGGGTCATGATATTTTAAATACAAATTTCTGGTGGATTGAGGTTGGTGGAGAAGCTGATACTATTCATGATACAGAAGAACTTAGGGATGAACTATTAAAAATTGCCTTTGGTGTCTGGGATCATATTAAAAATCAGGGAGATCATGGAGCAGAAAATTGGCAGCTAGAGTGGATGGGTTTTCTACCAGGTAAACGTGAAAGTAGGCGTTATGTTGGTGACTATATACTTACTCAGAATGATGTCAGGGCAGAAGGAAGATTTGATGATCTGGTAGCTTATGGTGGTTGGTCAATGGATGATCATCACCCAGCTGGCTTTAATTATCCTGGTGAGCCTACTATATTCCATCCAGCTCCATCACCTTTTGGAATACCATATCGCAGTCTTTATTCTAAAAATATTGAAAACCTATTATTTGCCGGTAGAAATATTAGTGCAACACATGCTGCCATGAGTGCTAGCAGGGTAATGGCTACCTGTGCTACTTTGGGGCAGGCTGTAGGTACTGCTGCTACAATTGCCATTGATAATCAAATAACTCCCCGGGATGTGTATAAAAGAAAAATAGAAGAACTAAAACAGACTTTACTAACAGATGATTGTTATCTCCCTTGGAATAAGTATCAAGTATCAGCTCTGAGTATGAATGCAGAACTGACTGCAACTGAAGGTAATCCGCAAATACTTCGTAATGGAATAGAACGTCCACTGGCTGGAGAAATGAATTGCTGGCAGGGTAGTATGGGATCAAGTATTGAATACAGTTTTGATAAAGCTGAAGAGATTAAGCAGATTCGTTTTGTATTTGATAGTGACTTAGAAGAGGAAAACAACGGTCATCGCCATATGAATATGCCTTGTAAATACCCACTTGATGTTGAGTATAAGGGTGTACCGGAAACCATGCTGAAAAAATATAAGATTGAAATACTGGATGAAAAAAGTCAATGGCAGACAATTATTCAGGAGGAAAATAACTATCAAAGATTAGTTAAATATATTGGTGAGTGGAAGACGAAGGCTATTAAATTTACTCCCGAGAAAACCTGGGGATCGAAAAAAGCAAATATTTTTTCTTGGGATTTGAACTAGGAGCGGATGATTTTATAAAGGAGACTATAAATTATGAATAGCAGAGAAAGACTTAGCAGATTATTTGCAGGTAAAGAAATAGATAGGGTTCCTGTCTGGTTGTTATATCCATATCATCGAGTAGGTTGCTATGTAGATGTTTATCAGCAACCCAGTTATCAAGGTATTGTTGAGGTTAAGGAAAGTTATACTAACATTTTTGACCGTAGATATTTTCCTAAGGGTTTTTGTTTGAGTTCTTCTTTGGAGATTAAGTGTGATGTAGAAGAAGAAAAACAGGGTGGTAAGATTATCAGGAAGACTACTGTATCATATAAAGATACAGTACTTACTGTCGATTAGTAACATTTTATCTGGAGACTGGGGATGTAGTTCCACACGAGACTGATGAGCGTTAGTTTAATTAATTTAATATAAATTAAGTAGTTTAGACTGTACAGGTGAAGAAGTATTTAATTAAGGAACATCTCCATAACCGTTGATAATATTCCTAGACATTTTGTACCAACTAAAATGGAGATGAACCTTAATTAAAAGAGTTGTATTTAAAAAAACTATCACTTTTTTATGTACTTTTTTATATAATTATTTAAACTCCCATCAAAAGGGAACCCTTTTTTGCTAATAAGAGTCTGTAAATTACGTAATTCGCTTTTGGTCTGTTCAATTAATTGTGGTGTATATGAATACTTAAGGCTATTTTCTTTAAATTCATCTTCATCGACCACTTTCCATTCTTCTGCCCTATTTTTGACTAAATCAAGATCCAAATCAACAAAAGTTAGGGTATCATCTATCAATTTAGCCGGTTTAGCAATATTACAATAATAACTGTCTATTTGTTCATCTTTTATATTAGCAGAGATGGTGTACCATTTATTAAAAAAGAATATTTCCAGAGAGGGTTTATGGAAAGTAAAAGTCTTCCCCTTAGTATAATGTTTTAAATCCCTTCCAATTTCACCTTTAGTTATTATATAATTATCATGTTTTTCCAGGAGAGTGACATCCCATTGATAATGTTTTATATCTCTCTTTTTCAAGGCTAAGATAGTTAGTGTATTTTGCATTTAAATAACCTCCAATACTTATCTTATGTATTATACTTGAGTAAGAGCCAAATAGTCAAATACTGTTATTAATTTATTGACTAGATTATCTTCTTATTATTATTAAATATTCTTAATAATTCTTAAAATTGTTTACAAATCGACTTGTTTATGATTTAATATAGTATAGGAATAAATATATAGATATTGGTAATTATCAAAAATAATTTTCCAGTAGAATAAATTAATCTAAGCTTAGATTAAGTATTAATTTGTTGATGGTAGGTTATTATTTATAAGAGATAGTGTATAAAATAAATACCTACAAATAATAAAAGAGGAGTGAGTAAGTAATATGAAATTTTTTATTGACACAGCTAATTTAGATGAAATCAGAGAAATTAAAGATTGGGGAGTATTGTCAGGGGTTACTACAAATCCTAGCTTGATAGCAAAAGAAGGGGATGTAGAGTTTGAAGATGTAATCGAACAGATTACTGGTATGGTTCCTGGTCCGATAAGTGCTGAAGTAATTGGTTTGGAGACAGAGGAAATGGTAGAAGAGGCAAGGAAATTAGCTGCTATTGCTGATAATGTGGTAGTTAAAATACCGATGACACCAGCTGGTTTAGGTGCAGTTAGTATTCTTTCTGATGAGGGAATTAAAACAAATGTTACTTTAGTATTTTCGGCAAACCAAGCATTATTGGCAGCTAAAGCTGGCGCTACATATGTAAGCCCATTTATTGGTCGATTAGATGACCTTAGTCAAGATGGTATGCAATTAGTTAGAGATATTGCTGATATTTTTAGCTGGTTCGGTATTGATACTGAAATCATAGCAGCCAGTATTCGTCATCCGCTCCACGTGCTTGAAGCCGCTAAGTCAGGGGCTCATATTTCTACAGTCCCATATGCTGTTTTCAAGAAAATAGTACAACACCCCAAAACAGATGAGGGTATAGAGAATTTCCTGGCAGATTGGAATAGTAGAGAATAGAGTCTAATAATGTTGAACAAATTAAATAAGTAATAAAAGAGGGGTTGTCCATTAGGGTGATCCCTCTCACATTTTTTGGTAAGATAACATAAAATAAGATATGATATTTTAAAAAGGGGTGGAAAATGTGGATGGAAATTTGCAAAATGCCTGGAATACTAGTTTGAAAGATCCACTAGGGGGTAGGTTGGATAAACCCCGTAGTGCAGGTTTAACAATGGTGATTGACAAAGGTTTGGGTCTTGCTAGTATTAGTGATTTACTGGAAGTAAATTCTCAATACATAGATTTTATAAAGTTTTCTTTTGGAACAGCATTAATTTATCCGGAAAAAATATTGCTGGAAAAGATTAAACTTATAAAGGAATATCAAATAGATGTTTATGCTGGCGGTACCCTCTTTGAAGTTGCCATTACTCAAGATAGCTTAAGTGATTATCTACATAAAGCAAGGTCATTAGGTTTTACTACTATAGAGATTTCTAATGGTACTATTTATTTATCTCCTCAATTGAGAAAAGAAGCTATATCTAAAGCAAAGTCCATGGGTTTCAAGGTTTTAACTGAAGTTGGGAAAAAGGATCGCCATAATACATTAAGCCTTGAAGATATGAAAAAACAAATTGAAGCAGATCTAACTGTCGGGGCAGATAATATTATAATTGAAGGACGAGAATCCGGGAAGGCTATATCAATTTATGATGCTGAGGGAAATGTAAATATGGATATGTTAAGGGGTATTATGAATGTTGTTAAGGGTTCAGAGGAAATATTAATCTGGGAAACACCTTTAAAAAGTCAGCAGGCTTTTTTTATTAATGAACTAGGATCAAATGTTAGTCTGGGAAATATTCAAACTGGGGACGTATTGGCCCTTGAGGCTTTAAGAAGAGGTTTGCGTGGTGATACTTTTAAGTTGACTTTAGAAAATGAATTTGTTGATAATAATAAGGCTGATAATAATAAAGAGAGTAATATAGGTGCCTGAAGTAAAGATAATTTTAACTCCGGGTGAATTAAAAGATAGTAAAATAGAAAACGAAATTATGATTGTTATTGATACTTTAAGAGCAAGTACAACGATTGTTACTGCTCTTGCTAGTGGTATTGAAGCAGTTTTTCCCTTTAGCACAGAGTCTGCTTTAAGGGATTATTATATGAAGGAACAAAGTAAAGCTAAATATATACTGGCCGGTGAATTTGAAGGAAAACCTATTAAGGGTTTTGATTTTGGTAATTCCCCACTGACCTTTGCAAATAATAGGTTTAGAAAGAGGATTATGTTATTAAAAACCAGTAATGGTACTAAGGTATTGGATCAGATTAGTAAAAACAACCTAGTTTTAATAGGTGGACTTGTTAATAGTATGGAAATTGTTAGCATGATCTTAGATAAAGAGGATGATGTTTATCTTGTTTGTGCAGGTAGTAATGGTACCTTTTCATTAGAAGATTTTTTTGCGGCAGGCCGTTATTGCTATATGCTTAGGGAATCAGGATGGAAGGGAGACGACTTGACGGTTGCTGCAGCCAGAATATATGAAGATAATTCAGAATATGAGGATATAGTAAAGTTGTTTTATCATTCTAGAAACGGGCAAAACTTACTTGATTTAGGCTATGAAAAGGATATTGAATTTTCTAGTAAGGTTGATATTTTTGATATAGCTCCAGTTTTTGATGGAAAAAAATTATCAAGGGGAAATCTTTATAATCAATGGTTTAGATTAGAATTTGCATATAATGTTTATCCTCCAGCATAAGTATTAAGTGGGAATGTTAAATAAAGTGAGTTCTTAGTTTCAGAGGGAGTTTTTTGCACTACAAGTACTCCGTATCTAAACAGACCATACATGAACTGTTTGAGGTT